>JALNZK010000017.1 GCA_023229365.1 Pseudomonadota bacterium
CGTGTCCGAGTCCGAATCCGTGTCCGAGTCCGAATCGGAATCCGCGTCCGAGCCGTCGTCGTCACCGACAACTCCCCCGGACGCGCACGACGCCGACCATGCGGCGATCGCCAGAGAAAGGACGAACGAGGATCTGCTGATTCGTGTCATTCCCGTGCTCCTATCGATAACCATCCCGGCGACCAATCGTTTCGTGTGCTCTCATGATAATGGACGCTGCCCGGAGCCGTCTCTTACGAAAAGGTAGCGGGAAAGCCGGGCATGGTGGCGCGAGCCCGTCGAAGACTGTATACTGTCCGGACGTTTTGGGCCGAACCCGAGAGGTGGATGTGCCGTACGTACCTGGAAACGCCGTCGAGGGCTTCTGTAGCGTCTGCAAGGCCGACACCGTGCAGACGGTGCTCGTCGTGGAGGGGCTCCAGGTCCGCTCGGTGCGTTGCGAGAAGTGCGGCGGCGAGGGCCCCCTGCGGACGTCCCGCGCCAAGACGAAGGCCGGGCTCCGGGAGGTCGCGGCGAAGCGATCGGTCCCGCCGCCCGCCCCGAAGCGCAAGCCGCGCAAGGAGCGCGTCGATCCCGCCCAGATCTTCCGCCGCCTGCTCGAGGGCAAGGAGCTCTCGCTCGCGGTGACCTACGACTTCAGGGCCGGCCTCGAGCTCGGCCAGGTGATCCGCCACCCGACCTTCGGGATCGGCGTGGTGACGACGCTGGGCGAGGACTCCAAGGCGAACGTGACGTTCGAAGACGGCGTCAGGACCATCGTCCACAACCGCAAGTGATCCGGAAGCGTCCCCTCCCGCGCGCCCTTTTCCCGTGCCTCCTCGCCGCGGCGATCGCGATAGCCGCCCCGGGCGTCTCGCCGGCGCCTGCCCAGCCCTCGGCCGGTGATCTCGAGGTCGTCGTCGGGGAGGGAGGCTTCCTGACGTGCTGGCTCTCGCTCGGGCCGCTGCCCGTGGCGTCGCCCGCGGCCGCGGCGATCGATCCCGCCGGCGTCCGAGAGGGGGCGAAGCCGGGCCCCGCGACCTGGACCGCGATCTCCTCGCCGACGCGGCAGGTGAAGCTCCGCTCGAAGAAGGCCGGCGCGTGGGTGCTCGCCGCGTCCCTGAAAACGGATCGCGCGCGGCGGCTCTACCTCGCGACCGGGAGCGACGTCGGGCTCGAGATCTTCCTGAACGGCCGGAGGCTGATCGAGCGCGCGGAGGGGCGGCGCGCGCAGCCGGACACCGATCTCGTGCCGCTCGATCTCGGCGCGGGCGACAACCTGCTCGCGCTGCGCCTCTCGAAGGGACGCGGCGGCGCCTGGACCCTGTACGCGCGGCTCCTCGACGAGCAGCTCCGCGGCGCGACGTTCGTCGACGTCCGCCTGCCCGGCGCGCTGCCGGGCGCGCGGAGGCTGCTCCGGGACGCGGCGCGGCTGGAGATCGATCGCGAGGTCGATCTCGAGCGCGGCGCGGTGCGGGCGCGGCTGTGGCTCGAGTTCCCGGGCGGCCGCCCCGTGGGCACGCCCGCCGAGGCGCGGATCCGGCTCAAGGGGGCGAAGGGCGCCGCGCCGGCCGACGTCGCGCTCGCGCTGCCGCGCACGCCCGTCACCTCGGAGCTGCTCGGCGAGCACGAGCTCTTAGGAACGGCGGCGCCGACCGCGGCGATCGTCGACTTCGCCGGCGGCCGCCTCGAGGCGCGGTTCTCGGTGCGCACGGTGCACGTCCGCACCCTGGCCGAGGCGCGGCGCCTGCTCGCGGCGGCCCCGGCCGGCGCCGCCCCCCGCACGAGCGTCGAGACCGCGGAGTTCCTGATCGACCACGTCGCCGGGCTGATCGAGGCGGGCGAAGAGGACGCGCGCTACCTCGCGGCCGAGGCGGATCGCGCGCTCGGCATGGCGCGGGAGCTCGCGGCGGGTCGCGATCCGAGGGCCGGGGTCCGCGGCGGCATCGCGCGGCTCGGCTACCGCTCCGCGCTCGACGGCCGGCTGCACCCGTACGGCCTCTACGTCCCGCCCGCGTGGCGGGAGGACGGGGAGAGGCGGTTCGGGCTGGTCGTCGCGCTGCACGGGCTGAACAGCTTCCCCCTGAAGACGCTCACGACCCTCTTCGGCGTGCCGCTCGCCGAGGACGAGAGCAAGCTCGAGCGCGAGCGCCGCCCGCTCCCCGTCGGCGCGGCTCCCATGTTCGCGGTGGCGCCCGAGGGGTTCGGCAACTCGAACTACTTCGCGTACGGCGAGCGGGACGCGCTCGACGTGATCGGCCGCGTCGCCGAGCGCTACCGCATCGATCCGGACAGGATCTACGTCACCGGCGCGTCCATGGGGGGCACCGGCGCCGCCTCGCTCCCCCTGCACAACCCGGATCTCTTCGCCGCCGCCGCCCCGCTGTGCGGCTACCACAGCGTGTTCGAATACGACTCCGTGCGCGGACAGGCGCTCCGCCCGTGGGAGCGATCGGCCGCCGCCCGCCGCTCCAACGTGAGCTGGGCCGAGAACGGCCGCCACCTCCCGCTCCACGTCGTGCACGGCACGCAGGACGCGCCGCGCACCTCGGAGGTGCTCGTGCGGCGGTACGAGCAGCTCGGCTACGAGGTCGCGTTCGAGAAGCCGGACGCGGGCCACAACGTCTGGGACGAGACGTACGAGGATCGCTGGATCTTCGGCCACTTCAAGCCCCTGAAGCGCGCCTCCCACCCGCGCCGCGTCACGTTCAAGACCGGCCGGCTCCGCCACTCGGGCGCGCACTGGCTCCGCGTCGACGACGCCGAGGACTACTCCGCGTTCGCGAAGGCCGACGCGACGTGGCAGGCCGACGGCGCGATCGCGATCGCGACGGAGAACGCCCGCGCCCTGACCGTGCTCCAAGACGAGATCCTCGCGGCCGGGCGCGACCCGCGGATCGAGATCGACGGCGTGACCTTCGAACCCGAGCCGCCGACGGACGGCGCGTGGCGATTCCACAAGAGCGCCGGGCGCTGGAGCGCGGGCGCGGAGCCGTGCGCGGCGATCGCGTGCAAGCGCGCGGGCTCGAGCGGACCCGTCGACGACGTCTGGCACGAGCCGCTCCTGTTCGTCTACGGCACGGCGGACGACGACGAGACGGCGCTCTCGCGCAGGCTGGCGCAGGCGCTCAGCGTGCCCAGGCCGGGCGTGACCGTGCGCTACCCCGTCGAGGCGGACGTCGAGGTCTCGGCCGCCGACATCGCGAGCCGCTCGCTCGTGATCGTCGGCACGCCGGCGGGCAACTCCCTCCTCGCGCGGATCGCGGGCGCGCTCCCGATCCGCGCGACCCGGGGCGTCATCGAGGCGGGCGGGCGGCGGTTCGAGGGGACGAACGTGGCCGCGGCGTTCGTCTTCCCGAACCCGCTCAACCTCGCGCGCTACGTGCTCGTGTACACCGGCGCCTCGAAGGACGCGCTCTTCTACGCGGACCACCTCCCGGAGCTGCTCCCGGACTGGGTGATCTTCGACGCGTCGACCTGGCAAACCAAGGGCGGCGTCGTGCTCGGCGCGGATCGCGACGTGCTCGCGGCGGGGTTCTTCGACAGGGAGTGGCGGATCTAGAACACGTACCGGAGCTCGATGCCGACGTGGTGCAGGAACGGCAGGTCGTGCTGGTCGAAGTCGTAGTCGTCCACCTCTTCGCAGTCGCCGTCGCCCTCGACCTCGTGGCAGTAAGTGGGCCAGTACACGAGCCCGGCGCGGTAGTACGGCCCGAAGCCGAGCCCGGGCGCCTTCGAGAACAGGTAGACGGTCGCGCCGGTGCGCAGCTCGAAGTCGACCCCCATGAGCGTCTCCTTCACCAGCTGGTCGTTCTCGGTGTCGAGCTCCCCGCGGAACCTGAGGAACGCGAAGCCGATGCCGAAGCCCGCGTACGCCTCGAGCCAGCCGAGGATCGGGACGTGGAACTCGGCGCCGCCGACCGTGCGGAAGAGGAACCCGCGGTCGTGGTCGTAGTGATCCCGCGACGAGGGCAGCAGCGCGGTGCTCAGGTCGAAGAAGATGACGAGGTTCGGGATGACCCGGAACTGGAAGCCGACGATGCCGTCCAGCGAGCCAAACAGGCGCGAGTCCCACGCGTGGTGGTCGTTGCAGAAGTCGTCTTCGCCGCACGCCACGCCGCCGATGGCGGCGTACAGCCCCGGCCCGACGCGCCCCTTCCAAGGCGCGCCGCCGTCGAGCGTCCAGCTGTGTGCCGTGCTCGGCCACGCGCCGAGAAGCGCAACCGCGATCGCAAGCGCCGCAACGATTGATCGCATCACTCACCTCCTCGATGTAGTCGTACCGCTTTCCTTCAAAAAAGAAGAGTCCAATGCGCGCGATTTCGGGTCGTCTTTCAGTGCCTTCGAATAGTTACAGAGAGGCTGCTAGAACTTCATGTTGCCGAGGATGTGATCGAAGCCGCCCTTGCCGCCCGTGTACGGATCGTTGCCCTTCTTCCCTCCCCCACCCTTCTTCCAGGCCTTGTAGTCCTCCTCGCCCGGGATCGGCAGCGCCTCGTCGACGTGGATCCGGATCTTCTTCTCGAAGCTGTACGCCGTCACCGTCGCCTCGGTGTCGCCGACCATGCTCCCGGTCACCGGCATCGCCGAGATGCCCTTCCGCGCCGAGCTCACGGCCGTGTCGGCCATCGCAACGTTCTTGGCGAGCACGTCGAACGTGATCTTGGCGTCCTGGATCACCTCCTCGCGGCAGTTCAGGACGTGGCACTTGATGGGCGCGCCGGTGCCCACGCGGATGTCGAGCTGGTCCTTGGGCTCGCAAACGAGCTCCTTGGGCAGGCACACGGCGACGAACACCTCTCCCTTGACGCCGTTGGGCGCCGTGGCGACGATCGCGGTGTCGCCGTTGCCCTTGGGGCTGACCACGCCCGTGGAGGACACGTCCGCTATCGAGGGGCTCTCCGAGGAGAACGTGAGCGTGCCCGCCTCGGTGATCTCGACGCCCTTGGAGTTGAGCGGCCGCGCCCGGAGCGTCGTCGTGTCCTCGAGCTGACGGAAGTCGATCTTCGTGGGCTCGATCTCGATCATCTTCACTTCCTGCGCGCAACCGACGCACAAGACGACCATGGCAGCGCCGAGGACCGCACACGTCTTCGTCATCTCTTGCCTCTCTGTCGATGGCGTGAAACGCCGTTTGATGATCGCCGCACCATACCACGAAGGCGCGCCGGACGAAAATCGGACGAACTCCCCGCGCTCAGGGCAGCAGCGCGGCGAGCAGGGACGCCGTGCGCCCGTGCCGCGGCGCGGCGGCGCAACCGATCCCGAAGGGGGCCGCGCGGGCCGCGAGCTCCGACTCGGGAACGGGACCGGCGTCGCCCTGCGGCGACGGCTGCTCGGACAGGAACATCGGCGTCCCCGCGAGCACGACGGTCGACTCGTCGGTGTCGGCGGAGAAGAGGAGGTAGACCTTCTCGCCGGGCGCGAGCGCGGGCTCCCCGACCGCCGGGAAGCCGAGGGCGGAGGGCGCCCCCTCGAGCGTCAGATCCGCGTCCACCTCGAACTCGGGATCGCCCTCGGGGACGGCGTCGGGATCGAGCCAGGTCACCGCGACCGGCTTTCCGCGAGAGACGTGGATGCGGTACCCGGGCGCGACGTCCTCGGGGTACAGCCACTCGACGTCGAGGTGGAACGCGGCCGCGTCGTCGGGCGCGGTGAGCACCCACTGCACGCCGAACGGCCGGTCGCGCTCGCCCGTCTTGGCCCGCCCGTAGCCGTAGACGCCCCGCCGGACGCCGCCCTCGAGCGGCACGAGCCGCTTCGCGCACGCCTCGTCGAGGAGCCCCCGCGCCGCGCCCTCCTCCTCGATGATCGCCGCCGCGGCGGGGTCGATCGCGAGGACGCCCTCGGCGCCGAGATCCGCCGCCGACGCCGCGAGCGCCGCGACGAGCTCGGCGAACCCCGCCTCCGCGGGCAAGAAGGGCAGCGTGCGGAACACGACGTGGCTCCACGCCTCGCCGCCTATCCGCTCGCGCACGTCCCAGCCGAACCCGGAGATGATCCGCGCCTCGTAGTGGCCCTCGCCCGCGAGCGCGTCCGGGCAGACGAGATCGTTGTCCGCGGTCCTGCTCTTCGTGATGTACGCGTTCATGACCGGATCGCCGTTGAACGTCTGGGTCCAGATGTCGGCGAACCCCTCCTCGATGCCGGTCGGCGAGGTGTCGAGGCCGTACGCGTCGCGCAGGAACCACGCGTGGCCGCGGAGCGAGCGGTTGATCGCGTGGCCGAACTCGTGGCAGGCGACGTCCGCGTCGTACGCCATGTCGACGACGTCCTGCCCGAAGATGATGTACGGGTCGTTGCTCGAGTTGCCGCCGTAGTACGCCGCGTTGTACCAGGCCTTCCCGATCTTGACCGCGATCCACGTGTGGCCGGCGGCGCCGAACTGCCCGGTCCACCCGAGCTCGTCCTGCATCCAGTCGGCGAAGCGCGTGATGTTGTGGTAGGCGTTCACCTCGGCGAACGGATCGTCGAAGGTGAGCTCGCCGAGCTCCGGCGCGTAGATGAAGTCGCCCTCCTTGTTCGGGGACGCGAAGGGCGCCGTCGCGGCGCAGTCGGCGGTGTCGAGGCAGCGCTCGACCCGCGCGCGGAGGCCGTAAAGCAAGTCGCCCGGCTCGTCCAGGTTCGCGAGCTCGACGAGGACGGGAGCCGGGGTCGTGACCGGGTTCTCCCCGAACACGAGCCCGCCCGCCGTCGCGCTCTCGTAGAGCGGCTCCGAGTGGATCTCCGCGAGGCTCTGCGCATCGTAGAACACGGCCATCGGCTCGCGGAGGAGCGGGCCGCCTCCCGCCTCGACCCGGACCACCGCCGCGAGGCGTCCGTCCCGTCCGCGCAGCCACCCGGACTCCGCGTGCCGCTCCGCGGCCGAGTCCCGCGGGGCCGCCACGTCGACGGGCGGGATCGCGGGGCACGGCGAGATCCTGCGGATCGCGCCGTTCGCGTCGAGCTGGACCGCGCACGAGCTCAGGAACACGGGCAGGCCGCGGTACGACGGCCGGTAGATCTCGATCCGCTGATCGAGGTGCCGGATGATCCGGGGAGCGCCGAGCGAGAACCCCTCGCCGAGGCCGAGCGAGCGCGCCGTGTCGGCCTCGCCCGCAGAAGCGCCCGTCGCCGCGAGGGCGGCGGCCAGGAGCACGGCAGGTGCGATTCGACGCCTCACGCGGTCAAGATAGCATCGAAACGCCGGCCGGTCACCGACGCCGCAGCCCCCGGCCCTTGGCCCGGCCCCGGCCCTTGGCCCCGGCCCTTGGCCCTTGGCTGGCCCTTGGCCCTGGCCCTTGGCCTGGCCCTTGGCCCTTAGAGATACCAGTTCTCTTTGCGAAAGCATCTGTGAACGGTTGGAATGATCCAGCGTCGCGGCTATGGAGTCGGCGAGCTGGCCGCGTCGATTCTCTCGAATCGGTCGTTGGAGTCATACCTCGATCACTGTCCACGGCGACGTAGCCGAAACGAGATTATCACGATCGATTTCTGGACGGATCTGTGCGGCGTCGCGTGCGTGGCAACGCGAAGAATCGGCGACGTCGGCGCGTTTGAGGCAACGTCACTCGCAATCGGGGTCAGCTGTCGTTGGTCACGACGTGTTCGCGCACGCGACCGGGCGCGTGAGAGGAGGGCGAAAGGTCCCGGGCGGGAACTCGACGTCGAAGATGCCCTGGCGAAACGTGATGCTCGCGGGCACGTAGGCCTTCATCACGTCGCGCACCTTGTCGCGGTAGGCGTCGCGCTCGGCCCTCGTCGACGCGTGGACGAGCGGCTTGTGACCGCTGGCGCGTGGAGCCTGCGCCCGGTCTCGCGGGTCGAGCTCGAAGTGTCGCGAGACCGGGCAGAAGGTACGACCTTCGTGCTTCAGTCTGTCGGCGGTTTCCTCCTCGACCGCCTCGACCGCCTTGCGGATGAGCGTCTGCCGTTTGTGCTCGGGCATCGCGGAGAGGTGCGGCAGCGGCGCGATCTCGAGCTTGCGCCACACCATGAACTGCTTGGGATGCAGCCTCCGGTTGAACGGTCCGCCCGCCTCCCAGAAACGTTCCCACTCGATGTCGAAGAAGCGCAGCGGTTCGCCGAGTACCTGATGGCGGTATGTCGAAAAGAAAGGCGAGCGGCGGACGCGATCGACGAGCCCGTCCTTCACCGGGTTCGTCATCGCGTAGATCAGCTGCTGGAACGCGCTCTCGTCATCGGCGCAAGGCGTGACCCGCGACGGCCCGGCGTACAGGTGCCCCTCGCGGCCACGCAGTCTGTTCAGGTCGCGGGCGACCTTCGAGTGGAAGTTGCGCCAAAACTCGGGGAGGGCGCCGACGCCTTCGCCGATGGCGGACGCCTCCTCGTGCTGGTGCGTGCTCGACAGCTCGAGGGCGTGGAGGTTGACGGGCGAGAGCTCGAGCGCGCGCGCCGCGGCGGCGCCGACGATGTTGATGACCGAGGGCACCGGCACGAGCGGGCTTCCGGGATCGAGCGCCTCGGGCGGACAGCCTCGGGCGAGCAGCGGGTGCGCCGGGTCGTGGTTCGGCGCGAAAGCGAACGTCCGGTCCACGGTCGTCTGCACGACCGAGTAGACGACGCCGGGCTCCAGGATGCGGATGGCGTTGGACACTCTCCTGAATCGGACGTTTCGCGCAGAGGTTGCAGAAAAAAGAACGTAGGGGCAGCGAAAGGCGCGATGCGAGCGAGAACCCGCGCCGTTGCTACTTCCGCCGCAGCCCGACGAGGTAGATCTCGTAGCTCTCGGAGCGGACGCTCGCCGGGCGGACGACCCGGCACTCCTCGAAGAGCTCGCGCACCTTGCCGCGCGCGGTCTCGAACTCCTCGCCCTGGAAGATCTTGCCGACGAAGGACCCGCCCGGCCGGCACAGCTCCGCCGCGATCGCGACCGCGCGGCAGAACAGCTCGAACGATCGGCTCTGATCCACGAAGCGGTGGCCGCTCGTCCGCGGCGCCATGTCCGAGATCACCGCGTCGAACCCCCCTTTGACTCCGGCCGCCGCGAGCAGCGCCGCCGGGTCGATCGCGAGGGCGTCGGCCTGGACGTAGACGGTGTTCGGCGGTGTTCCGACCGTGAGCGCCGCCCTGTCGACGGCCACGACGCGCCCGCTCGGGCCCACCTTCTGTGAGGCGTAGAGCGTCCAGGAGCCCGGCGCGGCGCCGAGATCCAGCACCTTGAACCCCGGCTTGAGCAGGCGGACACGCTTGTCGATCTCCTCGAGCTTGTAGATCGATCGCGCCGGGTAGCGTTCGGCGCGGGCCTTCTTGGAGTAGTGATCCGCGGTGCGGCGAGGACCGCCCACGACCCGCGGCTAGCGCTTGCCCTTGACGGCTGGTTTGAGCTCGACGACGCTGTTGCGCGACCCGGGCACGGGCCCGCGGACGAAGATGAGGTTGTCCTCCGCGAACACGCGCACGACCTCGACGCTGAGGACCGTGATGCGCCCCGCCGAGTGGTGACCCGGCATCTTGCGGCCCTTGAAGACGCGGCCCGGGGTCATGTTCGTGCCGAGCGAGCCGCCGTGGCGGAACACCTCGTGCGCGCCGTGCGTGTCGTTGGCTCCATGGAAGTGGTACGTCTTGAAGACGCCGGCGAAGCCTTTGCCGATGCTCGTCCCGACGACATCGATGCGATCGCCGACCTGGAACATGTCGGCCTTGAGCTCCTGCCCGACCTCGAGCCCGGCCGCGGTGTCCGCCGTGAGCTGGAACTCGCGAAGCACGCGCTTCGGCTTGACGCCGGCCTTGGCGAAGTGGCCCATCTCGGCGCGATTCACCTTGCGCTCCGGCTTGTCGATGAAGCCGAGCTGCACCGCCGTGTAGCCTTCCTTCTCCTCGGTGCGCTTCTGGACGACCACGCACGGGCCGACTTCGATCGCCGTCGCGCCGACGCGGCTGCCGTCCGGGTTGAACACCTGCGTCATGCCGATCTTCTTGCCCAAGAGTCCGAACGCCGAGCTCATCTTCATGCTCCAATCGAGGATGCGGCGCGCGGGGGCGCCCCATCGGAATTCGAGGGGTGCAGTGTACGGGAATTCCCTTTCGTGTCAACTGCCTAATCCCTCGGGATCAGGGCGCGAGGGGGTGCTTGTCGCCGTCGAGCGTGAACCCCTCTCCGAGCACCTCGGTCGCCACCCCGACGGAGATGAACGCCGCGGGATCCGCCGCGAGGACGAGCCGCTTGGCCCGGCCGAGCTCCGGCCGCCCGACGACCGCGTAGAGGACGGTCCGCTCCGTGCCCGTATACGCTCCCCGTCCCTGCAGGCGGGTGACGCCGCGGCCGAGATCCTCCATGATCCGGCGCGCGACCTCGTCCGCGCGCTCGGAGACGACCAGGATCGTCCGCGCCGAGTACGCGGCGTCCTGCACGAGATCGATGATCCGCGTGCCGACGAACACCGCGACGACCGTGTACATCGCCTGCTCGGGGCGCAGGAAGACGAGCGACACGCCTATCACGCAGACGTCCGCGAAGAACATCGAGCGGCCGATCTTGAAGCCGAGCTTCTTCTCGAGGATCCGCGCGATGATGTCGACCCCGCCGGTCGTGCCGCCGAACCGGAACACGATCCCGAGCCCGACGCCCACGCAGACGCCCGCGACGAGCGCGGCGAGCAGGAGGTCGTCGAGCGGGAGCCGGAACCGCCCGCCGAGCCAGAGGAACAGCGACAGGCAGCCCGTGCCCCAGATCGTGTACAGGAGCGAGCGCACGCCGAGCACGCGCCAACCGAGCACGAGGAGCGGCACGTTGATGATCAGGCTCGTCAGGCCCGGATCCCAATTCATCGCGAGCTTGAGGAGGATCGCGACGCCGGTCACGCCGCCCTCCGCGAGGTTGTTCGCGATGTTGAACGCGTTGATGCCGAAGCCCATGATCGCGGTGCCGGCCGCGATCGCGAGCAGCTCGATGATCTTCACCCTGCGCATGCCGTCCTCCCTCGTCCGCCCGCCGGTATAGCATTTCGCTCGACCGCAGCAAGGGAGCCGCCCGCCGCCGCGGATCTCGGGAATCGAGTGCCGAGAAGTCTATTGTGGTCTATGGTTGACCGTCTAATGGATGGCGTCGACAAAAGAGAGACGCCTTGCAGAGAGGAAATACCATGAAGAATACGGCGCTTCGCTTGATCCTGTGCGGCCTCGTGGTCGTCTTCGCGACCGCCTCGTGCGACGACGGCGGCGGCGGCGGCGGCACGGATTCCGATACGGACACCGACACCGACACCGATTCCGACACCGACACTGATTCCGATACCGACACTGACACCGATACCGACACTGACACCGATACCGATACCGATACCGATACGGACACCGACACCGACACCGACACCGATACGGACACGGACACGGACACGGACACCGACACCGACACCGACACCGATTCCGACGCCGACGGCGGCATGGACGGCGGCAGCGACACGGACACGGACACCGACACCGACACCGACGCGGACGCGGACGGCGGCGTGGACGGCGGCAGCGACACGGACATCGATTGCGACGTTTCGGGCTGGACGGTCGATCAGTACGAGGCGGCTCACGCGTACACGTTTCCGGCCGGCACCGTCATCCCGGCGGGCGGGGTGCTCGTCCTCGCACGCGACGCTGCCAAGGACGTCTTCGAGACGTTCTGGTCCGTCACGCTGGGAGAGAGCGTCGTGTACATCGACAGCGGAAACGCCGTGCCCCAGATCAACGGCCTCGAGTACTTCGAGCTGAGCGACGACGCGAGCGCCGTCGTCGACGGGCCGACCTTCGCCTTCACCACGACGGAGGGGCAGTGCTACCAGCGGATCGGGGCGACCGCGAGCTCGTCGGCGAGCTGGAGCGTCGTCGACGACTCCGCGGCGACCCCCGGGATCGTCTCCTACACCGGCGGCGGCATGCCGATCTTCATAAGTGAGTTCTCGGACGCGGTGGGCGCCGGCGCCTTCGTGGACGAGTTCGTCGAGCTGTACTGCGCGGGGATGTAGCCGAACCTCGGCGAGGCCTCAGTCGCGCGCGACTGGCGCGCGGGGAACGGCGAACGGCGCCGGGGCGAGACGGGCCCGGATCATCCAGCGTGCGACGTCCTCGCGGGTGGGCTCCGCCCGCGGCGTCCCCTTGCCCGCCTCGACGCGGGTCACGACGAAAGAGCGGTTGCGGATGTAGGTCGAGAGGCCGTCCTCTTCCTCCCGGACGAACGTGAGGTCGTACGGCTCGCCGTCGACGAAGACGTAGAACAGATCGCTCGAGATCGCCGTGAGCTCCGGCGTCACCTCGTACCCGTACCCCTCGAGGGTCGGCGCCTCGACGAGCAGCGCGTCGCCCTCGCGCGCGACGATGATGCTGCCGACGTTCCACGGATCGTCGTACTCGCCGACGTGATCGTCAAGCTCGGCCGGATCGACCGTGTACTCCCAGCCCTCGGACGGCGCCGGCAGGTCGGCGAGCGTGGTGACCGCGGTGTCGAGGGCGTGGGAGAAGTCGGTCCCGTACGCGCTCGAGCAGATCGCGACCGCGAAGTCCAGATCGGGGAACACGTAGAAGATGTGGGTGAACGACATCGTGTTGCCGCCGTGCTCCCAGACCGGCGTCTCGTACCACTGCCCGTCGAGCGCGGTGTAGCCCGTCTCCACGAACTCGCCGTAGCCGTAGGACATCGTGCCCATCCCGTACAGCGTGTCGACCTGCGGCGCCGTGATCTCTGCCCGCAGAACGTCGGAGAGGACCGCCGGATCGCCGTCCATGAGGAACCGCGCCCACGCCATCATCTGCGTCGGCGTGGTCCACGCGAGCCCCGCGGGGCGGCCCCAACCCGGATCGGGCATCTCCTCCATCGCGACCGGGCCCGGAAAACCGGTGGCGAGATCGTCGACGCCCAGCCCCCACGAGAGCGCGTAGTCGCCGTCCGCCACGACCTCGGCCTTGCGCAGGAACGTCCGCTGCATGCCGACGGGCTGGAAGAGGTCCTGCACCATGATGTCGGGCCACGCGCGCGTGTCCAACGTCTCGGTGAGCAGCCCCGCGAAGACGAAGTTGGGGTTCGAGTAGTTCCAGAACGCGCCGGGCGGGTTCATGAGGAAGTAGGAGTTGTCGAACGTGCCGTACGTGTAGTCGGCGAGCTCGGCGTCGTCGGCCGGGCCGTCCCACGGGATCCAGTCGTAGAAGCCGCCCTGGTGGCTCAGCAGGTGGTGCACGGTGATCTGGTCGTCCCAGGTCCCATCGAGCGCGAACTCGAGAGCCGGCAGCGTGTCCTCGAGCGTGTCGTCGACGGCGACGAGCCCGCCCTCGACCTTCTGCAGGAGCGCGGCTGCGGTCATCTGCTTCGTCGTCGATCCGATCTGCATGAGCGTGATCGGCGTGAGCGGCTCGACGCCGTCCGGATCCTTGGAGCCGAACGCGGCCGCGAACGTGACCACGCCGTCCTCCATCACCGCGGCCGAGACGCCGTACGCGTTGCTCTCGGCGAGGTCCTCCTGGAGCGCCTCCGCGAACGCGTCGAACCGCGGATCCCACCCTTCGGTGTCGGTGTCGGTGTCCGTGTCGGTGCCGCCGTCGTCCCCCGCGTCCGCACCGCCGCCACCCTCGTCGCCGCAGCCGGGCGCCGCGAGCGCGAGCGCCAGAATCACGATGATCGGTAGTCCCTTCATCTTCGCTTCCCTCCCCTCTCGGCTGCGAGCATACAACGCCGCGCGCCGGGAAATTCAACCGATTTCTCATTGGACACGCCGCCGGCCCCCGGCTCTCACGCGATCATCCCGAGCCCCCAGATCGCGGCCTTCGAGACGATCTCCGCCGCGAGCAGCGCGACGACCGCCGCGGCCGCGAGCCGTCCCCCGCGCAGGCCGGACGCGTGGCGGAACGCGAACACCGTCGCCGCGATGAACCAGCCGGCGAAGACGATCGCCACTGCGACCATCGGGAGCATCGACAGAAGGTCGCCGAGCGCCGCGCCCGGATCCGTCATGGCGTTCCTCGACATCTCGGCGAGCGCGGCGGGCTCGGGGGTCAAGGGCGCGAGCAGGACGCCGGCGACGAGCGGCAGGAGCCGCACGAGGCCCGTGGCCGCCAGGAAGTCGGCCGGGCGGCTCGCCCGCGCGAACGGCAGCGCGACGAGCCACAGCACGATCGCGGAGAGCGGCCACGCGACCAGCTGATCCGTGATCGCGGCCGTCGCCGTCACCGTCCCCGACGCCGCGTGGATGTCCATGAAGCCGTCGAAGCGCATCCCGAGCGGGATCGACACGAGCCCCGCGACGACCGACGCGACGACGCCGACGACGAGCCCGCCCGCGACGCCGACCCGATCGAACGGATCGAAGAGGACGCGGAGCGACAACCGCGGCTTCTCGCGCATCGCGCCGAGGAGCGCGTCCGCCTCCGCCGTCGTGATCTTCCCCTGCTCGACCATGTCGAGCACCTTCCTCTTGGCGTCGCTCATCGCCGGAGCTCCTTCAGCTTGGCCGCGCCCTCGGCGGCGGTCATCGTGCCGTTCGCGATCGCGTCGAGGATCTCGTGCTGCCCGAGCTCGGCGCCCCGGTGCGCCGCGTCGATCCGCGCGATCAGGTCGTTGAGCCGCGCGCGGATCGTCGGGTAGCTCTGCTCCTCGAGCTTCGCCATCTCCTTGAGGCTCCCGGAGGCGCGCACGAAGCGCACGATGAAATCGAGGTCGGCGGGGTCGAGCCCGAGGAGCGGGGGCAGCTCGAACTGCCCGTCGAGGTGCAGGTCGCACGCCGGGCAGGTCAGGCGCGTCACGACCAGCGTCTCCTTGCACGCCGGGCACTGGGTCACGAGCTTGGACATGGGTTTCTCCTTTCTTCAGAAGAGCTTCTTATAAATGATACATAGAATACATAAAGTTTATTGTCAAATTTATAATATTTATTTTCTCATTAAGATGGTTTCCATCCCTGCCCTCCCCGTCGGGACGGGGCCCGGCGACACGGGAACCCGAAACCGTGTAGGATGGACCGATGACGTCGCGCACGACCGTCCTTGCTGTCCTTGCGGTCTTTTGGGTCCTTTTCCCGGCCTGTTCCAAGGACACAAAGGACCGCAACGACATCAACGACTCGGGAACCGGCGACGCCGATACCGACTCCGACACGGACACCGACTCCGACACCGATTCCGACACCGACTCCGGAACGCCGTCCGGCGAGATCGTCGTCGAGCAGATCCACTTCCCGGGCGCGACGATGGGGGAGGCGATCCTGATAGTCGGCCCGGACGGCACCTCGGTGCTCGTCGACGCGGCGAACGACAGCCTGTCGGCGAGCGTCTTCGAGGCGATCGAGCGCCGCCTGGGCGCGCGCGCCGTGGACTGGGTCGTGCTCACGCACTACCACAACGATCACATCGGCGGGTTCGACAACCTGTTCGTCGCGTCCGCGGCCAACGGGTACGACCCGATCGTCGTGACGCGCGGCGTCGTCACGCGCGGCTTCGTCGACGTCGCCGAGGACACGATCGCGGTCGAGGACTTCCTCGAGCTCTGCGGCGCGCTCGCGGAAGGCGATTGGGCGGCGCTGCGCGTCGATCTGTGCTCCGCGGCGTCTTCGATGCCGTGCGGCGGCGGCGCGGCGGGAGCGCCGTGGCCCGCGGACGGCTGTCCGGGCCTGCTCCTCGGCGATCTCGACGACCCCGCCGACGACGGCGACGGGCTCCCGTCGTACCTCGCGCTCGGCGAGGGCGCCCGACTCCACATCTTCCAGGCGGACGCGCGCGTCGCGGCCGGGGGCGCGGTGATCTCGGCCGAGGACGAGGGGCTCGCGATCGGCTGGGGCGCGACCGACCCCGAGAACGCGCGGAGCCTGGGCGGCGCGCTCAGATGGGGCGACTTCACCTGGACGTTCAACGGCGACACGCCGGCCGCGGCCCCGGCGATGGAGGAGTTCATCGCCGTGCTCGGCGGCGCGCTACCGGTCGGCGACGCGGACGTCGTGCACCTCGGCCACCACGGGCTCCCGTCGGCCACCGGGCAGGCGTGGGTCGACTGGCTCCTCCCGGACGACGGCGCGGATCGCAACGCCGAGATAGGCTCCGCCGGGCT
Source organism: Pseudomonadota bacterium (assembly GCA_023229365.1). Lineage (NCBI taxonomy): Bacteria > Pseudomonadati > Pseudomonadota > Pseudomonadota bacterium. The sequence goes on from JALNZK010000017.1 coordinate 15,998, forward strand.
CTACTACCACTCGCCCGCGCAGGCGGTGCTCGATCGCGTCGGCGCGCGGGTAGGCGACGGGCGGATCTGGACCACGGCGCTCGGCATCCTGCCCGGCGATCACGAGAAGCTGATCGTCGCGGACGGCGCGGTCGTCGTCCGGGTCGTGGACGGCGGCGCGGGCTACGAGATGTCGGTCTGGTCGGGCGGCGCCGAGAGCGAGACCCGCGCTTTCGTCAGCACGGCTCCCTGAGCCTCGGGGCCCGCAGCCGCAGGCCTACTTCTTGGCGTCGTGGGCGGCGTCCTTGACCGCGTTCTTCGCGTCGTGGGCGGCGTCCTTGGCCGCGTTCTTCGCGTCGTGGGCGGCGTCCTTGACCGCGTTCTTCGCATCGTGGGCGGCGTCCTTGATCTTCTGCTCGGTGCTCGACATGTGTTCCTCCCATGGATCGGGTTGTGGGGACCGTCTGCGGGATGTCCGGAGCATCTTCCGTGCCACCAGATGGAACGAGTCATTTCGGCAGCTTGCACCGCCGCGGGTCCGGCGCGATCGCGCGATCAATCAATCCGAGGCACCACCCGCCCCAAATTGAAGGAACAGGCCCCCTTGTCCTCGCGAGGAGAAGGCCTTACAGATCCAGCATCCGAAAGACGGATCTCCGAGGGGGGAATGAAACGAATGGATCGTCTCCGCCCGTTGGAAAACGGGCTCAAGCACCTGCTCCGGTTCGTCGGCCGCGTGATCGCGGCGTTCCTTAGGAACCGCGGCATCCTGTTGGCCGGCGGCGTGGGCTACAACGCCCTTCTGTCCTTGGTCCCGTTTCTCACCCTCTCCCTCGCGACGCTCTCTCTCTTCTTCGAAGAGGCCAGAATCCTGGGCATCCTGCGCGGAGAGCTCCGTTCGCTCGTGCCGCAGTATACCGACACGCTCGTTCAGACCGCTGCGACCTTTCTCCAGAACAAGGTCGCCACCAGCGCGGTGAGCATCATCGTGCTGCTCTTCTTCAGCTCGATCGCCTTCCGCATGCTCGAGGAGGCGGTGGCCGCGATCTTCCTCACCACCCACAAAGGCCCCCATCGCAGGTTCTGGATCTCGGCGCTCCTGCCCTACCTGTTCATGCTGATGCTGATGATCGCGCTGTTCTTCATGACCCTGCTCACATCCGGTCTCGACGCGCTGGGGGATCACTCGCTCCTCGTGTTCGGCGCCGTGATCGCGCCGGCGGACGGCGTCAAGCTGGTCCTGCACGTCGGCGGCTTTCTAGGCCTGGTCCTCGCCTTCGCCGGGATCTACCGCGTCCTTCCGGTGCGGAGGATCTCGATGCGCCGCGCCCTCGTCGGCGGGCTCTGCGCGGCGATCCTCTGGCGCCTGGTGGGGGTCCTCCTCGTCTACTACTTCACCAACATCTCCATGGTGAACCTGATCTACGGCTCCTTGGCCACTGTCGTCGTGATGCTGCTCTTCCTGGAGATCACCTTCATCATCCTGCTGCTGGGCGCGCAGGTGATAGCCGAGCTCGAGGCGAGCGCGGCCGCCGGCGTACCCTGGCACCAAAAGCCTTCCTCGAAAGAGCCTGCGTGACAAGGGAGATGGGCGATTGCGAGAGGGGCGAGGCTACTGGCCGCAGGAGCCGCCGCCTTGAGGAGGCTGCGGGGCGCCGCCGCCGCCTTGGCCGCCGGCCTGGCCCATCTCGGCCTGGAGGTCCTGCATCGACTTGAGCTTCACCGAGCAGCCCGCGAGCCCCTCGTTCTTCGAGCAGTAGCCGCTCTGGACGTCGGCCGGCATGATGCCGCTGAACGTCGTCTTGCCGTTCGCGACCCAGGTCGGGCTCGCCGCGATGTCGAGCGCCTTCGCGACCTTGATGTCCTCCTTGAGGAGGTTCTTGCCCTCGTCGGAGGTCGCGCACTTCTCGATCGCGGCGGCGTTGATGCCGTTGACCGCGCAGCTCTTCCAGTCGTCGGTCGGCGTGCCCTTGCCGCGGCACCACAGGTAGTCGAGGTACTTGTTGTTCTTGCCGTACAGCTTGGCCGCGCACAACCCGCGGATGTCCTCCTCGACCTCGCCCGGACCGTGCATGGACTGCACCTCGCCGTTCACCTCCTCGCCGATGTAGTGGATGGTGAAGGCGACGTCCTTGCCGAAAGCCTTCACGACGTCCTCCATGGAGCTGACCGCCATGACGCCGTACGGGCACTGGCTCATGATGAACACCTCGAGCGTCTTCGGGGTCTCGGCGCGGCACGCCATCTTGCCCAGGCAGGTCACGTCGTCGCAGTCGATCTTGCCGTCGCCGGTGTCGTCCGTCTTGTTGTCGCAGATCTCGGCAGTGGGGTCGAACTCGGGCTTCACCCGGAGCACCTTGTACTTGCCCTTGGCCTCGAGCCACCGCGCCATCTGCTCGGCGCCGTCGGGATCCTTGTCGAGCGTCTCGTTGAACACGACGATCGGCAGCATCGTCATGCCGACCTCCTTCGCGATCGCCTCGGCCTCGGGATCCGCGCCCCAGTTGTAGACCTTCGACTTCAGCCCCGGGAAGACCTCCTTGAGGCTCGTGAACACCATGTTCGGATCGCACTTCTCGCCGCAGCGCGGGTCGGTGACCGCGATCACCTCGACCTCGGCCGGCGGCGGCAGCTTTGCGCACGCCGGCACCTTCTCGCCGTGCTTGTCGCAGACGAAGCGCGTGATGTCCCGCACGAGGCGGCCGCCCTTGTAGTCCTCGCCGTCGGCCTTGATGGTCGGGCTGCCCTGGGCGCCGGCCTTCTCGGACTTCGCGAAGCTCGCCTTGAGCAGCTGCTTCCCCTTGTCGCCGTCCGCGCAGGTCTTGAGCGCCGCGACGTCGAGCCCGGCCTTGGTCGCGCACTTCTCCCAGCCCTCCGGGATGTTCTTCCAGTCCTCGTTCATGCACGCGGTGAACTCGAGCTGCTTCTCGGGCTTCTGATCGCCGGCGCACAGCTGGAGCGTGTCGCCCTGGACCTCGGTCTCGCCGTGCATCGACTCGAGCTTGCCGTCCTTCTCCTGGCCGATGTACGCGATGTCGACCGTGACCGCGCCCTCCAGCTTCTCGACGACCTCCGCGAACACGTCCAGGGCCTGCACGCCGTACGGGCACTTCGACATGACGAAGAGCTCGAACTTGGCGACCGGCTCGACCTTCGGCTTGGCCGCCTCCTTGGGCGCCTCCTTGCCGCACGCCGTGAGCGCGAGCGCGAGCAACGCCGCCGCCGCAACCGTTTTAATGATTTTCGAATACATTACGTTTCTCCTCGTTGGGTTCGAACGCCGATTCTTACGACTTTTTCCGATGAGGGAACAGCGGATTCGGACCAGGCACCCCGAGGAAGCCACAACCAAGGTGGCCAATGCCTATGCATTCGGTTGAGAATCGGCACGGCCGGGAGTGGATCATCGCGCGCACCTGAAACCGACGTGGAACGCATTGTCCGCCTCGGGGTCGTATCGATAGCGCGTATAGGTTCTCAAATGGTATTCGAACGTGTCGAAACTTCCACCCCGGACGACGCGCTCGGTTCCGGGCGGATCCTCCCAAGCGCTCCCGTCCGACGGTGCGCCGTCGTAACCCAGATGGTGCCAGTCCTGGTTCCATTCGTAGGCGTTCCCAGCCATGTCGCACAACCCGTCCGCGCTGTTGCCAGCCGGCTTGCTGCAAACGTCCCACGTCCGGTTCGCCCCGCAGCCGTAACCGCCGGCGTCGATCATCACGGCGCGGCCGCAGTCGGCGTCGTCCCAGCCCCAGGGGAACTTGTTCCACACGCCGTGCCCCCGCGCCGCGAACTCCCACTCCGCCTCGCTCGGCAGCCGTCCGCCCAGCCACGTGCAGAAATCGACCGCCTGTTGCCACGTCACGCAGTTGACCGGTCGCTTGAACTGGCCCTCGACTCCCCATGTACACCCCGGCGCGTCCGCGTTGGGCTCGGAGCAGATCCCGGCGTCGACACAAACGGCGTACTGCCCCTTCGTGGTTTCGGTCTTCGCCATGTCGAAGCCGGAAACGACGACCGTATGAGGGGGAGCGTCATCGATGTGGTCGCCTTCTCCCATCTCGTAGGTGCCGCCGGAAAGAGCGATCCATTGGACATCCGAGCCTGTATCGGTGTCGATCAGCGGATCCGTGTCGTTTTCGGAACCCGAATCGATGTCCGTGTCAGTGCCGATATCCGATCCGGAATCCTCATCCGTTTCGTGGCCGGTGTCCGCGTCCGGATCATCGGAATCGCGGCACGGGCTCGAGCACGCGAGGAGCCCCGCGGCCAGGCATGCGAGCGCGACGGCGCGACTACTCCACGGCTTCATCCGAACACCAGAGCTCGATGCGCACCGAGCCCTTCAGATCGGCCTGGAGCCAATCGCAGGTCTGCGGACACGCGATGATCGACGTCGGAACCGTCGCGTCATCGTAGAACCACGCTTGCGCATCGTCCGCGCAACCGCCCTCGCCGTCGACCCGTGCGATCGCGTGCTGCTCCCCGTCGCCGTTCGTGAAAACGAAGTGTGGTGAATCGATCAGCAGATGCTCGTCTTCCGGCGCCGCGGGGATGGTCCACTCGCAGGACAAGGGAACGGGCGCCGGCGGTGCGGACAGGACGTCGACGATCGGCTGCATGTCGAGCCCGCAGATGTCCGCAAACACTCCGCCGGTCACGTCTGCGAGCATCGTGTAGGCCTCTCCGGCGAACGACCCTTGGGCGCAGCAAGGATGCGGGGGATCCTCCGCGCACGCGGCCTCCGCATCCTCCTCGGCCAGCGACGCCGTGAACGCGTGGAATCGGAAGTCGCCGAGAGGCGGGCTCACGCCGTCCATCAAGTCGACGAACTCTTCCGCCGTCATCGCGTCCTCCAGGTTGGCGGCGGACACGAGATGCCTTACGGACCCGGGGCGCAGAATATCCTTCCAGACGTCGTACATGCTGTGCAGGAAGTAGAGCCCCTGGTGGAGGTACACCATCTGGCAGGGGTGGTAGTAGAGAGGCGGGTTGTTGTCGTTCGGGCAAACGCCGCTGCCCAACGGCGAATCGATACACACACCGTTCGCGTGGTATCCGGGTTCCCAATCCGAGATAAGAAAGACATGCGCATCGATCCCGTTGGCGAACAGGGCGCTCGACAAAGCGTTGAGACCGCTGCGGACCGCGCCGATCTGCCCGGTCTGGTTTTCGAGACCCATCGTCACCGTCATGACGATGTCGACCGGTGATTCCGGCCCCTGCGCGTACTCCTCGATTTCTGCGCAGGGAACGGCCTCCACGTCAGCGGTATCGATCGGCAGGAACGGTCCAGTCGAACCGTTCCCTCCATCATCGGTGTCTGTTTCACCCGTGTCGCCCGAGCACGTGCCGTTGCTCGCACACGCCGTTGTTCCGAGCATGATCAGCAGGGAAAGAGCTGATATCCGCACGACCCCACCTCACAAACGACTATATCAAAGCGCCAGCCCTCAGCTCAGATGAATAGAGTCTGCACCTACTCACAGTCTTGTCTTCTTCTGTCCGGTTTAAAGTCAAGGAGACTGTGACATTTCGAGAAATGTCGTCTTGTCGCATCATCGATTTCGTTGTCCGCGTGACAACGTGAATTCAGTCTTACCTTCGAGTGCTCAGATCCAGGCGCAGGCCGAGGAGGTAGCGCGCGTCGGTCGTGCGGCGGTCCATGTCCACGTCGACGCGCAGGATCGCGATCACGTCGATCACCTTCGCGCAGTGGATCGCGAGCGTCGGCAGCTCCTCGAACGGCTGCGTGCGTACCGCGCCGAGCGACACGCGTGCGTCGCCCGCCCAGCCGAGCGCCCGCGCCTCGGGAATCGCCGCCTCGCCCATCAGGCGGCGCTGGTACGAGACGCCCGCCGCGATCGTGACCCACGGCCCGAGGTCGATGAGCAGCGCGGCCGCGCCGCGGATCCACGCCGGGTGCTCGCCGCCGCCCCCGCCCTTCTCGACGCCGGTCAGATCGAGCGACGCGTGCAGCGACGCGCTCGTCGCGGTGCGGATCTGCCCGGACAGCGCCGCGGCCGGCGACCAGAGCACCGCGCCTCCCTCGGCGACCCAGAGATCGACCACCCCCGCGCCGAGCACGAGCCCCGAGCCCCGCCCGGTGTCGAGCAGCGCCACGCCGAGCGCGAGCGGTCCGGCGATCTCCACCCCGTGCGACAGCCCGGCGCGCGCCGACAGCTCGGCGCCGTAGGTCCACGCGCGCTCCACGGTCACGGCGCCGCCGGCGGCGACGACGCGGAAATCGCCTCCTTGCAGCACCGGCGGAGCCTCCGCCTCCCCGCCCGCGGCGAGGCGCGGCAGCAACGCGACGGCGCAGCACGAGGCGAGCGCGATCGTGAGCGTGCGCGGGAGCATGAAGGCGAGTATACAGACTTGAGCTGCAAAGAATGAGCGCTTTCAATCGCGGGGGGAGGTGCCATGTCGAGCCGGAGGGGCGAGAAGATCGGTTGGATCGGCGGCTGGATCGGCGGGTTCCTGTGGGTCGCGATCCTGTCCGTCCTGTTCCTCGTCGAGGGGCGGGCTCTCGTCGGCGCCGCGGGGCTCGGCATCGTCGCGATCGCGGCGGCGCTGATCTGGCTGGCCGCGCCGTGGCGCCACCCGAAGACCGCGTTCTGGAAGCTGCTCCTCGCGCCGTACGCCCTGCTGGCCGCGTCGATCGCCTGGGCGGTGCTCGCCTGGGGCGTGGACGCGGTGCGCGCGGAGGGCGTGTCGCCGTGGTCCGTGGCGATCCTCCTGCCGATGCTCCTGCCGTTCTTCACCGGCGGCCGGCGGCGGTGGAGCGACGGCGACCGCTGATCAGCCGAGCCGTGCGCGCTTGAACTCGGCGAAGTGTCCCGCGGCGATCGCCTCCCGCGCGCCGCGCATGAGCGCGCCGAAGTGGTGCAGGTTGTGGATCGTGAGCAGCCGCGCGACGAGCATCTCGCCGACGAGGAAGAGGTGGCGCAGGTAGCGCCGCTCGAACCGCGCGCAGCACGGGCACGCGCACCCCTCCTCCAGGGGCCCGGCGTCCTCGGCGTACCGCGCCTGCTTGATGTTCAGGCGGCCGCCGCGCACGAACGCCTGGCCGTTGCGCGCGTTCCGCGTGGGCAACACGCAGTCGAACATGTCGACGCCGTGCTCAATCGCCTCGAGGACGTCGGCCGGTGTGCCCACTCCCATCAGGTAGCGCGGGCGCGCGGCCGGCATGGCGGGCGCGACCTCGGCGAGCACACGGTACATCTCGGGCACGGGCTCCCCGACGGACAGGCCGCCGAGCGCGAGCCCGTCGAACGGCATCGCCGCGAGCTCGCTGAGGTGCCGGAGCCGGAGGTCTACGTGGATCCCGCCCTGGACGATGCCGAACAGCGCCTGCCCGGGCGCGCGCAAAGCGCCGATCTGGCGGCGCGCCCAGAGCGTCGTCCGCGCGATCGCGCGCTCGACGATCTCCCTCGGGGCGTCGCCGGGCGGGCACTCGTCGAGCGCCATGGCGATGTCGGATCCGAGCGCCGCCTGCACCGCGATCGCGCGCTCGGGCGGGAGCTCGATCCGCGCGCCGTCGATGTGCGACGAGAAGACGACGCCCTCGTCGTTGATCTTCACGCGCTCGGCGAGGCTGAACACCTGGAACCCGCCCGAGTCGGTGAGCGTGGGCCCGCGCCACCCCATGAACGCCGCGAGCCCCCCGGCGCGCCGGATCAGCTCCTCGCCGGGCCGCAGCATGAGGTGGTACGTGTTGCCGAGCAGGATCGCGGCGCCGCTCGCGCGCACCTCGTCGGGATCGACCGCCTTGACCGCGGCCCGCGTGCCCACGGGCATGAACGCCGGCGTCGGCACCTCGCCGTGCGGCGTCGTAATCGCGCCGGTGCGCGCGCCGCCGTCCGTCCCCGTCACGGTGAAGGAGAAGCCCTCCGTCATCGCGCCCTCGGCAGGATCAGCATGGCGTCGCCGTAGCTGTAGAACCTGTAGCGCCGCGCCACGGCCTCGGCATACGCGGCGAGCACGCGCTCGCGCCCGGCGAGCGCCGACACGAGGCAGAGGAGCGTCGAGCGCGGTAGGTGGAAGTTCGTGACGAGCCCGTCGACGACGCGGAACTCGAAGCCCGGGACGATGAACAGATCGGTGAGCCCCTCGGCCGCGTCGAGCGCGCCGCGCGCCGCCGCCCCCTCGAGGGCCCGCGCGCTCGTCGTGCCGATCGCGACGACCAGCCTCCCGTCCCGCTTCGCCTCGCGGATCGCCGCGGCCGTGCCCGCGGGGATCGCGTACCGCTCGGCGTCCATGACGTGGTCGCCGAGATCGTCGCCGGCGATCGGCCGGAACGTGCCGGGCCCCACGTGGAGCGTCAGGAAGCGGAGTTCGTGCCCGCTCGCCCCGAGGCGGGCGATCAGCTCTTCGGTGAAGTGCAGCCCGGCGGTCGGCGCGGCCACCGAGCCGTCGTCCCGCGCGAAAACGGTCTGGTACCGCTCTCGATCCGCGGTCTCGGGGGCGCGCCGGATGTACGGCGGCAGCGGCACCTCGCCGCAGGCCGCGACGTGGCGGCGGAAGTCGGCGGCGCCCATCGGGATGTCGATCACCGCCTCGCCGCGCTCGCCCCGCTCGCGGACGCGCGCCGCGACGCCGTGGAGATCGATGGCCGCGCCCGGACGCAGCGGCTTGTTGGCGTGCACGAGGGCGAGCCAGGCGCACGCGGCCTCGCCGCCGTCGATCTGCCGCACGAGGAGCACCTCCACCGCGCCGCCGGTCGGCCGCCGCCCCCGCAGGCGCGCCGGGATCACCCGCGTGTCGTTCGCCACGAGCAGGCACCCGGGAGGCAGGAGCGCCGGGAGGTCCCGCACCGCCGCGTGCGAGACGGCGCCGGAGCCGGGATCGAGGACGAGGAGCCTGCCGCCGTCGCGCTCCGCCGGGGGGTGCGCGGCGACGAGCTCGTCCGGGAGCGCGAAGTCGAACAGATCGGTCCTCACAGGAACAGCACCTGGTAGGGCGAGCCGAGCGTCGCAGGGGCCGCCGCCTTCTCCGCGGCCGCCGCGCGCTGACGGACCGCGACGCACACCGGGCCCGCGTTCGCGGGGAGCGAGAGCGACTCGCCGCCTCCCGCCGCCGCGCCGTTGATCAGGGTCTCTATCGTGCTCGCGCCGATCCGCACGTCGAGCTCGATGTCGACCTCCGGGACGCCGGAGACCTGGATCGAGGCGACCGCGATCCCGCCCGCGACGCAGTACCAGTCGACGTCTCCGGCCGCGCCGAGGCGACCCACGATCGGCGAGCCCACGCGCGCCGCGGTCGCTGCGGTCTGAAGCTCGTTCGGCTCGCGCTCCACGGACGCCGGATCGTAGATCCTGAAGAGCGCGGTGTACGGCTGCGCGACGTATGATCCCGGGGCCACGCCCGGGCGCCGCACCTCCCGGATCGAGAGCAGGACGTACGGCGTGCCGACGACGACGGGCGCGATCTCCTCGCCGGCGCCGGCCGCGCCCGCGTTCGCGACGGCGATCGCCTCGGCCCCGCCCGGCGCCACGATCTGCAGCGCGAGATCCGCCCCTGGCACCCCGGACACCTGCGCCTCCACCGCCCACTCCCCCCGCGGCGGCCCGTTCAGCCGGAACCAGTCTGCGTCGCCCTCGGGATCGGACGAGGCGACGTAGCCGGCGAGCGCGACGCCGGGCGTGAGGGTGTCCGCGTCGTCCGGCGCGTCGTTGGGCTCGGTCTCGGCCGTCGGGATGCTGTCGTCGCGCCCGTGGAAGAGCGCCGCCCAGACGGCGACCGCGGCGACCGCGAGCAGGCCGACTGTCCCGAGCGCGACCGCGATCGCGCGGCGCAGGTGCCGCTTGCGCTGGAACGACGCGACGTCGGAGCGCGTCCCGATCGACAGCTCGCGCGAGCCTATCGTGACCGTCGACGGCCGCGCGGCGCCCGGCACGCCGTCGGTCGGGAGGCGGGTCACGATCGGCGTGACGCTCGGATCCCCAGGCGCCCGCTCCACGGACGTCGGCCTCGGCGCGAACGCGTCGAGCGGGAGGGGGAACCGCCCCGCATAGGAGCCCGGCTCGAGCCTCTCCGCGAGAAGGGCGAGCGCGCGGCGCATCTCCTCGGCGGACGCGTAGCGATCCTCGGGCGCCTTCGACATCGCCTTGAGCACGATGGCGTCGGCCTCGGGGGGCAGGCCGAGCTCCGGGCTGTGGCGCGACGGCGGCTCGACCGGATCCACGAGGTGCCGCGTGATGATCCCCATGGGCGTGGGCGCCGAGAACGGCGGATCGCCGGTGAGCAGCTTGAACATGACCGCGCCGAGCGCGTAGACATCCGTGCGCGCGTCGACGGCCTCGCCGCGGATGTGCTCGGGCGCCATGTAGTGCGGCGTCCCGACGAGCGATCCCTGGGCCGTGATGCGCGTCTTCGACTTGCCGAACCGGAGCTCCGCGAGCCCGAAGTCGACGACCTTGGCGAACTCCAGCCCGTCCTGCGTCTTCGAGACGATGATGTTCTCCGGCTTCAGGTCGCGGTGGACGATCCCCTTGCGGTGCGCCTCGATGAGCCCGGAGCAGACCTGGATCAGGATCTCGACGACGCGGCGCGGCCGGAGCACGCCCTCGGTCCTCTGGATCTCGGACAGATCCTTGCCGTCGATGTACTCCATGACGAGGTACATGAGCCCCTGGAAGGAGCCGAAGTCGAACACGGACACCGTGTTCATGTGCGAGAGCCGGCTGACCGCCTGGGCCTCGCGCCGGAACCGCCGCGCGATGTCCGTGTCCTGCGAGAGCTCCCCGTGCAGGAGCTTCATCGCCATGATCTTGCCCATCTTGACGTGCTCGACGCGGTACACGGCGCCCATGCCGCCGCGGCCGATCAGGTCGACGATCCGGTAGCGGCCGTCGATCACCATGCCGAGCAGCGGATCCGCCGCGGGCGCCGCGCCGTCCTCGCCGAGCCTGTGGCCGCAGTTGCCGCAGAACGCGGCCTGGGCGTCGTAGTGGGTGTTACAGCTCGGACACGTGGCCAAGAGGTGCTCCGCCGACCGGCTCAGCGCCGCTTCTTCCCGGTCGAGGCGTCGTCGCTCCGGATCACGAACTCGGCGTCGAGCGCGGGCATCGTCTCCTGCTTCCCCCCCTGGAGCTGCACGTCCCAGGTGCCTCGGACCTTCCCGTACACGTCGACCATCGACTGGAGCCCGGCGTCGGTCTCGCCGCGGAACGCGACGTAGATGGCGCACTTGGCGCCCGCCGGGCAGCCGGTGCCGACGTACAAGAGGAGCGCGGTGACCCCGCGCTCGGTGCTGATGTTCACGACGCGGCCGCGGAACTTGACCTTCTTGCCGACGTGGACGTTCGGATCCCGGGCGAGCGTCGGGTAGTCGATCGACGCGTCGAGGTCGGCGCCCCACTCCGCGACCGCGGCGTCGAGGCTCTGGATGCGGGTGATCTTGATCGCCTGCGTCCGCGGCGCCTTGCCCGGGGCGCGCGCCGTGATCGTCACCGTGTGCTCGCCTATCGCCGGCAGCGCCGCGGAGGCGTGGAACCCGGCCGCCGTGACGCCCGCGGGCGCGCCGTTCACCGTGACGACCGCGCCCTCCTCCGTGACGCCCGCGCAGGGCACCGACTCCATCGCGACGACCGCGTTCGGCGCGGGCCTGTCGACCTGCAGCTTCGTCGTCGGGATCGTGACCACGTGCTGCCCCTGCTCGGTCAGCCCGGCCGGGTCGGAGATCTGGAACGAGATCTTGTGGATCAGCGACTCGCCCGACTCCACCACGGTCGCGACCTGGGAGAGCGGGACGTTCAGCGTGTAGAGGCCGTTCGCGGTCTGGACCGGCCGCCCCGAGATCGCGAGCTGGACGCCCTCGGCGACCTGGAAGCCGACGTTGAACGACGGGGTCGCCGTGACCAGCCCCGTCATGTCGTCGGTGATCGCGTACCGCAAGGAGATGGTGAAGCTCTCGGCCTTCGGCGCGGCGCCGGGCTCGATGTAGGTCACCTGCACCGGGTTCTCGCCGAGCTTCAGCTGGGTGCGCGGCAGATCGAACCGGGCCTGGCCGCCCATGATCTGCACCGTCTGCCCCTGCACCTGCACCGCGGCGCCGACCGGCGCGCTCGGGAAGGCGAGCACAATCGTCAAAGTCTGGCCGTCCGCGGCGGGGAAGACCTGCGGCTGGAGCCCTCCGCCGCCTCGGAAGACGAGCAGGTATACGAGCAGCGCCGCGCCGATGAGCAGCACGGCGCCGGCGGCGATCGCGATGATGACGAGCCCCTTGCCGCCGCGCTTGCGGGCCGGCGGCTCGTCGTCGTCCCAGTCCTCGCCGCGCCCTCGCGGATCCTCGCGGATCGGCTCCACCCGCATCGTGGGCTTGCGCGGCGCCGGCGCGGGCTTCCCCTGCGGCTCGATCGGCACGGTCTCGGGGTGCGCGGCGCGCGGCGCGGCCATCGTGGGCGCGGAGGTCGGGACCGAGGCGCTCGCCGGCGCGGGTGCGGGCGCTGGCGGCTCGGCGGCCTCGGTGACGACCGCCGGCATGCCGAGGACGGTCCGCTTGTCCCGCCACGCCTCGGACGGCGACGTGGCTTGCGCCGCCGCCGCCGGCTGGACCGGTCGCGCCATGGGCGCCGGTTGGGCCATGGGCGCCTGGGCCTGAGGCTGCGCCATCGCCTGCGTGCTGCCGACGGCCGGGACGCCCAGCATCGTCTTGGCGGGCATCTTCACCATCGGCGCACCCGCCGGCGGCGCCGGCGCCTGGGGTGCCGCGACCTGGGGCGCTGCGGCCTGGGGCGCGACGCCGAACATCATCGTCTTGGCGGGCATGCTCCCCGGCTTCTGGGCGCCGCGCTTGAGCTGCCCCTGATCGCCGTCGAGGGCGCTGCCGCACGCCGCGCAGAACTGGATCTCGTCGCCGTTCGGTGTGCCGCACATCTTGCAGGTCTTCGCCACTTCGCCCTCCTCCGCTGCACTCGCGCGAGATCATACCCAAGGTCGGCCCGTGGCACAATTTCGCGCGAGCGATCAGTTCCCCGCCTGCGGCGCCCCGCGATCGCCGGCGACCATGACCGTCCTGAACCGCGCGCGGCCGCCCGACAGCTCGACGATCTGGGCCATGCCCACGGATCGGCCGCCGCCCACGAGCGACACGGGGACCGCTCCCGCGCTGCCCACCTGCAGGAGCATGGAGTCCTGCCACACGCCCTGGCCGAGCGGCGTCGCGCCGCCCGCGAGCGTCGCGCTCCCGCCGGACTCGTACACGTGCCCGAAGAGGCCGAAGCGGATCCCCTTGGCGCCGAGCATCGCCGCCAGCGCCGGATCGCCGATGTTGACCCCGCCGCGCCCGCGGTCCGCGGCGCCCACGCCGGCCCCGCGCGGCGGAGAGGCGGAGAGGAGCACGTTCACGCGATCCCGGTCCGCGAGCCCGGCGACGTCGTCGAGATCACCGGCCTCGTAGGCGCAGCCGCGGTCCTTGGCCTCGAGGTAGAACGCGTTCGTGTACCCCGGCAGGCTGACGAGCGTCACGTGCCCGATCCGCACGCGGCGCACCGCGGTCATGTCGACGAGCTGCGGGTGCCCCTTGTGCAGCCGCTTGAACACCGCCTTGAGCACGTCGTAGCTCTCCCCCGCGCCCGGGCTGACGAGCACCGGGATCGGCGCCGCCGCGAGCGCCAGGAGGTTCCGCTCGACGTCCGCCTCCGTGAGCCCCACGCCGCCCGCCACCGCGATCGCCTGCACGCCCGCGGCCCGGAACCTGTCGAGGAGGTACGACGCGTTGGCCAGGGTCGCCGGGATCGGCTCGTCGAGCCCCGCGAGGACGCCGAGCACGACCGTCCCGCCGCCGGTCCCCTTGATCTTCAGGTCGTAGCCGTCGCGCTCGAGCGTCAGAGGCGGCAGCCGGAAGCTCTCCTCGACGCCGTCGTCCCGCGCCGGCGCGCACCGGAGGTACGGCCCGCCCTTCTGCTCCCCCGAGCCCGGCGCGCCGTCCGAGCACGAAGCGACGACCGCCGCGGCGGCGAGCAGCAAGATGCGTGGGGTCGATCCGAACATGGGCGGAGCATATGCCGGGTGCCCGACGCTGACAACGGCGTTCGAGCCGTCGCGTTCGAGCCGTCAGCCGCGCCGCACCTGGACGTCTAGCACGGTCGCGTCCCCCTCGGTGCCCTGGATCGCGAACGTCAGGATCGGCAGCCCGAGCTGGACGATTCGCCCGTCGGGCTTCTTGAGGAAGACATAGTCGTCGTCGATCTTCGCGACGACGCACCGGCCGAACTGGCGGTGGTTGACGATGTCGCCGCGCTTCGGGACGACCGCGGGCGGGCCGTCGTCCCACACCCCGGCCGCCGCGCCCCTCTCGAGCCGCTTGGACTCGGCGAGCGCCTCGGCCCACTTCTCGCCGAGCACCATCTTCTCGACGCGCGCGGGCGCGGGCTCCCGCGGAGGCGGGGCGGGTGTCGCCGGAGCGGGTGTCGCCGGGGCCGCGAGCGCGGCCAAGGGCTCGATGCGCAGCTCCAGGAAGCTCCCCACGGCGCGCGCGAGGCGTCCGCCGAGCACCTCGAGGCCGGCGTCGGTGTGCCGTGACAGGGTGACGACGAACTCGGCGACGTCGCGCTCGCCGACCCGCCGGATCCTCCCTTTCAGATCGAGCAGATCGAAGGGCCCGACGAGCCGCGCAACGCCTTCCCCCCTCTGCAGCTCGACCCACTCGAGCTCCCCGAACCCGCTGACGTCCGCAAACGCGAGCCCCGCGCGCCGCGCCGCCTCGAGCACGGCGTCCGGCAACGCGACGCCGCCCTCCAGGCGGATCGCGAGCGGCTCTCCCATGCGCGTCATGGGGAGTTCTCTAGCCGCAAATCGGGGGGTTGGCAACGCCCGATACTATAGCGCCCAGCACCTCCTCCGTCCGGAACGCTTCGTACAGCTGCCCGTCGAGGGGGAAGTCCCAGCATCCGGTGCGATGGAGCAGCCTGCCGCCGAACCCGCGCTTGAACTTGGAAACCCCCATGAGAGGGTGCTCGATTGCGTCGATCGGCGACACGCCGAACATGTCGTAGATCGTGCACCCCCGCGCCTTCGCCTCGCGGATGATCTCCCACTGGATCGCGTAGGACGCCATGTGGTTTCTCCTCGCGTTCGACGACGCGCCGACGAGGTAGGTCGCCACGCTCCCGCTGAAGAGGACGATGGCGCCGGCGAGGAGCTCTGCTTCGTAGGACGCGAGGAGCATCAGGACCTCGACCCCGTCGTCGGTCCTGGGAACGGGCTCGAAGAGCGCCGTGAAATGAGGGAGTGACGCGGCGGTGAACCCGTCGCGCGCGGCGGTCTGGCGGTACAGCTCGTGGAACACCGGGACCATCGTCGACGGCGCCCGGGAGACGCTCACCCCCTTCCGGTAGGCGAGCCGGACGTTGTACCGGGTCTTGGGCTTCATCCGCGCCAGGATCTCCTCGAGGGGCAAGGAGAGATCGATCAGCAGCGTCGCGTTGGGCTGCACCTCGATCGGCGCCGCGCGCAGGTTCCAGGTCTCGGTGCCGAAGTTCATGCGCATTTCCCTGACACGCAACTCCGGCCGTTCGCTGCGGCGCCCGCCTTCGCGCG
Organism: Pseudomonadota bacterium; assembly: GCA_023229365.1. Taxonomy (NCBI): domain Bacteria; kingdom Pseudomonadati; phylum Pseudomonadota; species Pseudomonadota bacterium. The sequence continues at coordinate 31,520 of JALNZK010000017.1, forward strand.
CGCCCCCGGTAGCCCCCGACAGGTACGGGCACTCCCACGGAAGATCCCAGCGGAGGAACGCCGTGCGCGGTCCGAGCCGGCGGGCGAGATCCCGCGAGAGAGACTCCAGGAACACACCGCGTGTGTCCTCGCCGGGCTCGGATTCCGGGCCAAGGGGGACGTACGCCGCAGTGATCCCGGCGGCGATCTCGTGCTCGAACAGCAGGAGATCCCCTTCGACGCCGTGCATCGCGAAGTCGAACGCGCAGGCGCGATGCCCGAGCCTGGATTTGGTCTCGCCCCAGTAGCGGGTCTGGAACGCGATATCGGTCGGGACCAACGCCTGGATCGGCTTGGGCTCGACGACGGCGCTCATGCCTTCAGCCCATCCCTTCGAGCAACGCCGTGACGGTCGCCTTCGCCTCGCCGAACAGCATGATGACGCCGGGTCGCTCGTAGAGCTGGTTCGGGACTCCGGAGTAGCCCGCCTTCTCGTTCAGGTTGCACACGACGACCTGCCGGGCCTCGTGGGCTCTCAGGATCGGCATGCCGGATATCGGAGTTCCCTGCGTCGTGGAGGCCGCCGGGTTGACCACGTCGCACGCGCCGACGACGAGCACGACGTCCGTGTCCTTGAACCGCGGGTTGGCATCGTCCATTTCGATGAGGTCTTCGTAGGACGCCTCGGCCTCGGCCAGGAGCACGTTCATGTGACCCGGCATCCTCCCGGCCACCGGGTGCACGGCGAACCTGACCTCCGCGCCTCTGTCCGCGAGGAGCCGCGCGAGCCGAACGACCTCGAACTGCGCCTGGCCGAGCGCCATCCCGTAGCCCGGCACGATGATCGCGGTCTTCGCTTCGCGCATGGAGCTGATCGCGCGTTCCATCGGCGAAGCTCTCTCCTCCGGCGCGCTCACGCTTTGGAGCGGCCGGGAGATCTCCGCGCCGGGCCGCTTCGCGGCGCTCGAAGGCGCCGACCCGAGGCCCTTGAACACGTTGAGCAGGCTTCGGTTCATCGCGCGGCACATCATGTGCGTCAGGATGGAACCGGATGCCGCAACGGTGGCGCCGAACGCGACGAGCAGCTGGCTCTCGATGATCACGCCGCAGAACGCCGCTGCGAGGCCGGCGGAGGCGTTCAGGAACGAGATGAGCACGGGCATGTCCGCGCCGCCGACCCGGATCGCGATGCCCCACCCGAAGACGGCGGCCAGGCCTATCAGGACGAGCGTCCCGGGGAGCGCCACCCCGGGCCCGCCGCTGACGACGAAGGCGCCCGCGCCTATCGAGCCCGCGACCAGCACGAGGAGGAACGGGTTGTGGCCGACCAGCACTGTGGGCTGCTGGCGCAGTTTTCCGAAAAGCTTGCCGCTCGCGATGACGCTGCCCGCGAATGTCGCCGCGCCGATGAACGCGCCGACGACACCCGCGACCTTCGCGACGCTCGGACCGCTCGCGTCGATCCTCTGGAGCTCGATGAAGGAGATGAGGAACGCCGCGACTCCTCCCGCGCCGTGCTGGAACGCGACGAGCCCGGGGATCTGGATCATGCTCACCCGCTTGGCGACGATCAGCCCCGCGACCGATCCGATCGAGGTCGCGACGAGGACGACGATCCACGTCTCCAGCCCGTCCCGCAGCAGCACGGCGGCGACCGCCAGCGCGAGCGCCAGGGCGGCGAGGAGGTTCCCTCCCCGCGCCGTACGGACAGAGGTGAACCGCGCGATGCCCACGATCAGGATGCCGATGATCCCGAAGTCGAACACGATAGGAGGCAGGTCGTGCATGTTCGGCTACCTCCGCTTGAAGAGCCGCAGCATCCGATCCGTGATCGCGAAGCCGCCGACAACGTTGAAGGAGGCCATCATGAGCGCCACCGCGCCGATCGCGGTCTCCGAGGCGCTGGTCGCGGTCGCGAACAGCAGGAGGCCGCCGAGGATCGTGATCGCCGAGATCGCGTTGGTCATGGACATGAGCGGGGTGTGCAGCATCTGCGGCACGCGCGAGATGAGCACGTAGCCGACCACGAGCGAGCCCGCGAACACGCCGAGGAGGATGAGCAGCTCGGTCATCGATCCCTCCGCGCCGAACCGTCGGCGAAGCTCATTGCAGCCCCATCGCCTTGCGCGTGCCGACGTGCAGGATCCGGCCCTCCCGGGTCACGAGCGAGGCGCGCACGATGTCGTCGTCCCAGTCGATCTTGCCCAAGCCGTTCTTGAACAGGTTTTCGATGTAGTAGAGCATGTTGGTCGCGTACATCTGCGTCGAGTGCACGGAGACGCTGCCGGGGATGTTCTGCGTTCCGCAGACCGTCACGCCGTCGACGTCGATCACGGAGCCGGCCCGGGTCGCCCCGCAGTTGCCACCCTGATCGATTGCGACGTCGACCACGACCGAGCCGGGCCGCATCTCGCGGATCATCTCCTTCGTCACCAGCACCGGGGCGACCTCCCCGGGCACGAGCGCGCTGAGCACCACGATGTCTGCTTCACGGAGGAACGGGCGCAGCGCCGCCCGCTCCTCCTCGATCAGCATAGGCGGCAGCGCGAGGGCGTACCCTCCCGGGCCCTGGGCGACCTCCTCGGGCACGACGAAGCCGCCGACCTTGGCGCCGAGGCTCTTTCCCTCGTCCCGCGCCGTCGGGCGGATGTCGAAACCCGTGCCCGTTCCGCCGAGGCGCTTGATGGTGGCGAGCGCCTGCAACCCGACGACGCCGATTCCCACGACGAGGCAGCTCGCCGGCTTGAGCGTCCCGATCGCGGTTCCCATCATCGGCACGAAGCGCGGAAGCCGACAGGCGGCGTCGAGCACGGACTTGTACCCCGTGATCGTGCTCATGGAGGTGAGGGCGTCCATCTTCTGCGCCCTGGAGATGCGCGGGATGCCGTCCATCGTGAACGAGATCACGTTCCGCTTGCGCAGCATCTCGACGTTCGCGTGGCTCGACGGGTTCGCGGGATGGAGGAACGTGATGAGGATCCCTCCCTCGCGAATCATCTCGGCCTCTTCGCGCTTGAGCTTCTCGTTGAAGCACGGCTGCTTCACCTTGATGACGACGTCCGCCTCGCGGAAGATCTTCTCGGGATCATCGACGACCTCGGCTCCGGCCGCCCGATAGTCTTCGTCCGATGCGTAGATCCCGTCCCCTGCGCCGCTCTCCACGACGACCGAGTAGCCCTTCTTCTTCAGGGAGCCGACGGTCGCCGGTGTGGCGGCAACACGCTTCTCGCCATGCAGTATCTCTTTCGGTATTCCAATCAGCATTCTGTTCTCCACTTTCGCTTGAGAGCCGAGCGCTCCGCGGCCCGATCGTCAGTCGCTACTTTCCAGGGCTCTTGTTGCCGCTCTTGATCGCCTCCAACGCCGCTTCGACGGCTTCGACGACGACAGGGGGGCCCGGCGTCTTCGCGACGTCCGACATCGCCGCTACGACGCGCTCGATATCGAGATCGGCCGGCTGCGCCGGTGCCACGCGTCGAGGCACGAGATGTCCGAGGGCTTCGGCTGCGAGCACGCGATGGGGAGTGATCGCCTCGCGGGAAACGAGTATCGCGAGCACGTCTGCGATGAGCACGTCCGAGGCTTGCGTGATCTCCTTCGCCGCCGACAAGGCAGCCCAGCTCAACCGCGGGTTGTAGGGATACCGCAGGAGTCGCGCCAGCGCGGGCTGGTGGTCGTCCAGCATCTTCTTCTTTTTGAGCTCTTCCATGGTTTCCAGGACGAGACCCCAATTCTCGAGACTGCCAAAAGCGTCGGCCATTCCGGACCTCCTTCCGTGATCGGCACGCGGCCACGAAGCGACAGTAGGCGGATGACCAGAGGGCCCACAATCGGGCGCCGGATGGTTTTGGGTGCTCCAAACACTGATTTCGAGGTGCGCGGAAGGAGGACGGGAAGGGGCTCAGTGGTTCAGCGCGGTGATGCCTTCCCGGATGGCGTACTTCGTCAGCTCGGCAACGCTGTGGAGATCGAGCTTCTCCATGACCGCCCTGCGATGACTCTCCACCGTCTTGACGCTGATGTGCAGTGTCCGCCCGATATCGCGCGCGGATTTCCCCTCGGCGAGAAGCTGCAGGATCTCGCGTTCGCGCGTCGAGAGCTGCGGACCTGCCAGATGCACATCGTCGCCCTTCGCGCGGGTGAACGCCTCGATGACGATCTCGGTGATCTCCGGACTCAGGTACACCTTCCCGCCGATCGCCGTCCGAATGGCCCGCGCGAGCTCCTCGGCCGCGCACTCCTTGACCAGATACCCGGCGGCGCCGGCGGTGAGCATCCCCTCCACGAAACGGCGATCCGTGTGCATCGACAGAGCGATGACCTTGGTGCCGGGATGATCCTTGAGAATCATCCTGGTAGCCTCGATGCCGTTGAGCCCGGGCATGGCGATGTCGATGACGACGACGTCCGGTCTCAACCCGGTCGCGAGGCGCACTGCGTCGCGTCCGTCGATCGCCGTCCCAACGACCTCCATGTCGGGCTCCTTCTCGATGACCGCCCGTAGGCCCTCGCAGAAGATCTTGTGGTCATCGACGAGCAGGATCCGCACCTTCATCGCTCCTCTCTCTTCTCTCTCCGTCCGGAAGATCGCGGGGAGTACTGCAGGACTACGGACGTCCCGCGCCCGGTCGCGGAGTCGATGTGCACTGAGCCGCCCAGATGCTCGAACCGCTCGCGGATGCTGAAGATGCCGTAGTTGCCTTCCTTGAGCGCGCGCTCCTTTGCCGCGGCGACGTCGAAGCCGACCCCGTCGTCCCGGACGACGAGGGCCAGGGTGTCTCCGTCCCAGCTCATCTTGACCTCGACGTGATTCGCCCGAGCATGGCGTCCCACGTTGTTCAGAAGCTCCCGGCACGCCTGGAAGATCGCGGAAGCCGCATCGTCTTCCAGGTCGGGAAGCGGATCGGATTCCAACGCGATGTCGAACGCGTAACTCTTGCGGGCCTGCTCGGCTGCCCATTCGACGGCACCGCCGAGACCGACCTCGTACAGGATCGGCGGGCTGATGTCGAAGATGAGTGAGCGCGTGTCGCGGATGGCCTGCTTGAGCAGCGTTCCCGTCTCGTTGAGGAGATCCTTCGGCCTCGCCGGCATGTCGGACGCGAGCGCCAAGACAAGGTTGATCCGCGCCGAGGCGAGCGTCTGCCCCACGCGATCGTGCAGAACCGTTGCGATGTCCCGGCGCGCCCGCTCCTCGGTGCGCGTGATCTGCCACGCCAGGGATCGGAGCTGCTCCTGATAGACGCTCAGCTTCTGCGCCGCGCGCTGTCGCTCGACGATCTCTCCGACGCGCTGTGCGAGGACGTTCAGGAGGTTGCGCTCCTCGTTGAGGAACGGGCCTTCGTCGGCATCCGGCCGCTTCTCCCGATAGCAGACGATCAGCCGGCCCACCATCGCGCCCTCGGCGATCACCATCGCCTCCTGCATCCACTTCGTCTCGACGTAGTCCGGAGTCTGGTAGCTCCTCCCCTCGACGACCAGCCGAGCGCACACGACGTCTGTGTACTGCCACGCGGCGGGGATGATCGTCACGACTCGCCCGAGGACCTCCTCGAGATCGAAATCCCGGTGATCTGTCAACCGCCCGATTGTGTACAGGCAGTGGAGTTCCTTGATCCGCTCCGCGAGCGCGCGGCCGGTATCGCGAGCGCGGCTTCTCGACTTCGTCATCGCCGACATCGACCTTCACGCTCTCCTCGCTGATTCGTTGATTATGCACTGCCCGCGTCAGAAGCGGCAAGATCGACGGTGAGCGCTCGGGACGACGCGGCGACTACCGCGGGGGAGGAGGGGCCTACTTCAGCAGGTCCTCGACGGGCGTGAGCTTCATCTTGAAGGTCTCGGCGACCGCCTGGCACGTGAGCTTGCCGTCGCAGACGTTGAGGCCGGTACGGACCGTCTTGTCCTCTTGGCAGGCTCGCTTCCATCCCTTGTTCGCGATGTCGACCGCGTAGCTCATCGTGGCGTTCGTCAGGGCGAACGTCGACGTCCGCGGCACGCAGCCCGGCATGTTCGCGACGCAGTAGTGGATGATCCCGTCGACCTCGAAGATCGGCTCGGCGTGGGTCGTGGGGTGCGACGTCTCGAAGCAGCCGCCCTGGTCGATCGCCACGTCGACGATGACCGCGCCGGGCTTCATGAGCTTGAGCATGTCGCGGGTGATGACCCACGGGGCCTTGGCGCCGACGACGAGGATGCCGCCGACGACGACGTCCGCGCTCGCGAGCACCTTGCGCAGGTTCCAGGGGTTCGACTTCACCGTGTGCAGCCGGCCCTGGTAGATCTCGTCGAGCTGGCGGAGGCGGGGCGTATAGATGTCCATGATGGTGACCTTCGCGCCCATGCCCACCGCGATCTGCGCCGCGTTCGTCCCGACGACGCCCGCGCCGATGACGAGGACGTGCGCCGGCTCGACGCCGGGCACGCCGCCGAGGAGCTGTCCGCGGCCGCCGAAAGCGCGCTCGAGATACTTGGCGCCCTCCTGCACCGCGAGGCGGCCCGCGACCTCGCTCATCGGGATGAGCAGCGGCACGCGGCCGTTCGGATCCAGCATCGTCTCGTAGGCGATGCCCACGCACCCGGTCTCGAGGATGCGCTTGGTGAGCTTCTCGTCGCCGGCGAGGTGCAGGTAGGTGAACAGGATCTGGTTCTTCCTGAGCATCTTGAGCTCGGGCTCGAGCGGCTCCTTCACCTTGATGATCATCTCGGATTTCTCGAAGATCTCCGCGGCCGTGCCGAGCATCTTCGCGCCGACCGAGGTGTACTCCGAGTCGGCGAGGCCGCTGCCGACGCCGGCGTCCTTCTCGACGAACACCGTGTGCCCCTCGTGAACGAGGAGCTCGACGCCCGCGGGCGTCATGCCCACGCGATACTCGTGGTTCTTGATCTCTCTTGGAATTCCGATGATCATTTTTGCCTCCAGCGTTCGATGGGGTTGGTCCAAAAAGATCGTGGGCCAAGCCAGACTGCCACTTGGCTAACGCGCCCGATTTTCTTTGTCAAGAACGGTCGGGAGACGGCCGGCGGCTACCTGTCGTAGCGGTCGAAGAGCCCCTTGTAGTCCCTGTCCGTCGCCGCCCGGATGGAGGTGAGCGTGAGCGTCTTGCACAGCTCGGCGCCGTCCGGCCTGTCGCACATGCCGACGAGCGCCTTGCCCAGCGCCTCCGCGTCGGCAACGCCCGAGCCCATGACGACGACGGCCGGGGCCGGCCCCGCCCTGGCGGTGTGGATGACGACGAGATCCGCGGCCTCCGGGAGCTCGCCCATCGAGTCGACCACGCTCTGGTCGACGACCGCCGCGTCGGCCTCGCCGCGAGCCACGTCCCTGAGCGACTTGAGCGGCCGCTTCTGCGGGACGAGCGTGAGGCTTCCCATCTTGACCCTCTTGTCGAGGAGCACGTTCACGACGAACTTCTCGTCGTTGACAACGACGCCCGAGAGCCGCTTGCCGGCGAGCCCCGCGATCGTGGGCACGCCGCCCTTCTTCGCGACGATCGAATAGACCTCCTCGGATCGGCCGGCGACCTCGAGCTTCGCTATCACCTTCATGCCGAGCGCCTTGTGGTTCGTCGCGAGGATCGACGGGCCGACGAGCGCCACCGAGGGCCGCTTCGCCTTGATCGCGCGATCCGCCTCAACGCCGTCCGAGAGGTACACGCCCGAGACGCTGCCCGCGGGCTTCCCGAGCTTCTGCTCGAGGTGGCGGAGCATCTTGTCGATGTACGGCTGCGCCTGCGCGGACGTCCCCGGGAAGCCGGGCAGGCAGAGCAGCAGCTCGTCCACGGCCGCGAGCGCGGGTTGCACGACCCCGAAGAGCGCCGCAAGCGCGAGGACAGCGACTGCGATTCTACGGTTCAAGGTGGCCTCCTCCCTTCGACTCACTCGCCTCGCGTCAAGGCGCGCGTCGTGAAGGCGCTGTCCGGGATGCCCTGGTTCACCTTGCAGTCCAGGAAGCGCATCACGGTTTGGGAACCGGTCCTGTGATCCTGGAACGTCATCACCGACGGGATGCTCACGGCGCCGAAGTCCTTCCACTCGGTGCGGATCTGGCTCCGCACGAGCTTGCCAGCGCCGTCGTACGAATCGATCTTTTCGACACCCTCCTGCTTCTTGGACACCGTGACCACGAGCTTGGAATAGATCGAGTCGTTCCCCGCGTCCGGCTTCAGCTCGAGCACCCAAGCGCTCTTGTCCTGCTTCAGGATCTTCGCCTTCCATCCGACCGACATCGTCGTGATGGCCATCTCCTCGGGCGTGACGTCCGTGCCCATGAACCCCTGGTTGCGCACGTGGGCTGCGATGCGGCGCACGCGCTTGTAGCTCGGCATGTAAACGTACATGAGCCCGTCGTTGGTCGTGAGCACGGCCATGTCGCGCACGTCTCCGGGCGCCGTGAACTTGACCATCTTCTGGAACAACCCCTTCAGCTTCACCTGGAACTCGAGCTTCTTCGTGATCTTGCCGTTGCGCACCACCTCGAGCGTGGCCTGGTAGGTCTGGTCCTTCACCTTGACCAGCACGGCGTCGACCTTCTTGAGGATGTCCCCGACCTCGTCGGCGGCCGCGTCCCGTGGGGCGACAAGCCCGAGCACCAGCGCCGCGACTGCGGTTGCCATCACCGTCTTCCTTGTCATCAGTCCCTCTCCTTCACTTCAAGCTGGACGTGTTCGGAATCCGCGGTCCCACATTCCATCAACGGCTCACCGTACGTCAAGTGGACACCACCGCCCGGTGCAAACCCACCCGTTCGACGGCCCGAGCGGACAACGTATTCAGCAACGCGCACGGCCGGAAAGCGCCGATTCAGCCGTTTTTCGACGGAATCATGATATTTTCTGCATACGATGCTCACCCTTGACACTTTTTCAGTATCATTTACCGTCAATCCATGTCGTCGATAACTGGCTCCACGACGCCGAACGGCGGCGGTGAGCTGATGCAGCCGCGGGCCGTCGACCGTTGGCCGCGCGGCATCGCGTGCGACGGCGGTTTCAAGCTTCTCGGCACGCCGCTCGGCTTCGCCGGCAGCCGGCACCCCGGGCTCCTCTTCTACTCCAGCATCGACGAGACGGTCCCGGCGCAGGGGCAACGCATCCTCGCCACGCCGTTCGCCGCCGCCGCGATCGGCGCCTCGGTGCGCGACCTCGACGCGCTCGTGCTCGACTACGAACGGAAGGTGCGGCTCGGCCGCATGGACATCCGCCTCCTGTCGTCGGGGTTCGGCCCGGGCTCGGCGCTCCTGGAGATCGGGTTTCAAGAACGCCGCATCCTCTACTGCGGCGCGGCTCGCACCGCGACGCCGGTCCTGGGTCTTCCCGCCGAACCGTCGCGCTGCGACCTCCTGCTGCTCGACGCGGCGCCCGCCGCCCCGCGCGGAATAGCGCCGCGGACAGCTGCCCGACGCCTCGACGAGGCCGTCCGGAAGGCGATCGCCGAGGGCGCCGTGGCCGCCGTCTCCTGCGGCTCGCGCACGGCGGCGATCGAGGCCGCGCACGTCCTCGGCCAGATCGAGGTCCCGCTGCTCGCGTGCAGGCCGATCTTCGAGATGTTGCGCCGGATCGAGCGGTTCGGCGTCGTGCTCCCGCGGCTTCGGCGGCTCGAGCAACAGTGGCCCGACTCCGGCGCGGTGCTCCACTACGCGCACCTCCTGCCGGACGCCGCGCACGAGGCGCGAACGACGCGGGTTTTCGCCGTGGGGCCGGCCGCGACCGTGCGTCCGGAGGGCGGCGCCGCGATCCGCATGGGCGAGGGAGCCGACCGCTCGGGCCTCGTCGAGCTCGCGCTGCGGACCGGGGCGACCCAAGTGGCGCTCGGCCCCCGGTGCGACGCGCAGACCGCCGCCATGCTCGAGAAGGCCGGCGCGGCCGTGTACCGCGTGCACGATCCGATGCAGATTCCGCTCCCCCTATGATCCGATTCCTTCCCGCGACTTCGTTGACAGCCGGGCGAACGGAATCATATACATGCCGAATGCGGTCCGACGCCGCACCGAAAACCAACGAGGTCCAGAGATGATCGACATGATGAAAGAGAAGCTCGTGTCCGGCGGGATGAAGCTGATGCAGTCGCCAGCCGTGGCCAAGCTGATGGAGAGCGAGAAGATGGGCGTCCTGCTCGAGAAGGCGATGTCCGTGCCTATCAAGCTGTCCGAGGGCTTCCGCGCCAAGCGCGAGCGGATGACCGCGCTGTTCGAGCTCGCGACCCAGCAGGATCTCGACGAGGTGAAGCGTTCGGTCGCGCGCATGGAGGATCTGCTGCACGAGATCAAGAACGCGTCGAGCGACCTCTTGGACAAGACCGGCGCCGAGGCCGGGGCCAAGGAGCCCGTCGCGCGCTGAGAAGGGGGGCGAGATGACACGACGTCGGAACGCGCTCTGGGTGGCCGCGGGTATCCTGCTCGCGTCGCACGCGGCGCTCGCCGAGCCGCAGAAGGGCGACGGGGCGATCGGCTTCGGCGAGGAGGGTGCCGAGGAGGCCGCCCCCGCGACGGCCGAGCGGCCTCCCTCGGACGACGCGGCGTTCCTCGAGGGCAAGCAGACCGAGGAGGAGAAGCTGCTCGCCGCGCCCGAGGTGGACAAGGAAGCCGCGCGCGCGGAGGAGCCGGGGAAGGCGTACTTCCTGCTCGGCGCGCGGTTGCGCTGGATCATGATCCCCACCTGGTTCATCGACATGTTCGGCGTGGACATCCGATCGCGCGACAGCCGCCACCTGCTCATCAACAACGTCGGCGCCGGCGCGGAGTTCACCTACCGGAAGGACGGGCTCGACATCACGGCCGCGATCTGGTGGGTGGGCCTGCGCTGGAAGGACGGCGTGGCGTTCAAGGAGTCCGGGGAGGAGCCGAACAGCTGGGAGGTCGTGACGAACGATCTGAGCTCCCTCCTCTTCTCGGTGGATTTCATCTGGAGCACGAGCTTCACCGACTGGTTCGCGATCACGTACGGCGCCGGGCTCGGCATTGGCGTCCCGATCGCCCCGGACAACGAGCCGTTCGTGCGCACCGAGTCGCGCAACCCCGATCCGCTCACGCCGTGCACCGCCGCGGACAGGGACGACGGCGACGACAGCGACTGGTGCGCCAAGGGCGAGGAGTACGGCGAGGTGTACAAGCTGCCGACCGGCATCGTGCCGTGGATCAACTTCCTGTTCGGCCTGCGCTTCAAGCCGCACAGGAACGTCGCGGTCTACGTCGACGCCGGCTTCGGCCTCGGGTTCCAGTTGGGCGTGCGCGGCGGCTACGTGTTCTGATCCCCTCGGGAACGGCGCGCGCCGCGATTTCTCTTTCGACAGAATCCCTTTCAGCTCTGCAATGCGGAATGCCGCGCCAGCGTATTTTGCCATTCTGGATTCGCTTCCCATCGCCAGCGGCGGCATGCGGGGGGAGAGCCGCACGGGCAGCCGTCCTCTGCTGGTTTTCCTTTTTAACGTGGCATGAAGATTGCAGTTTTTCAAAATCAAAGCGGCGAATTCGTCCCGGATGCCCCCCCCCACATCCACCGAGTTCGCCGTTTTTTTTTGTTTAGTGCCTCACGCTCGCCCACATTAGAATGCTCCGGCATGAACTCCGGCGCGCACATTCCGCCGTACCTCCTCTGCGAGCGGTTCGCGGATGGCTGCACGGTCGCCGATCTGTTCCCGATCGACGATCGCGGCGCGACGCTGCTCGCCGAGGTCGCCGCGCGGGTCGTCCTCGTCGCTCCGCGCGGGATGAGCGGCGCGCCCGGTTCCCGACTGACTCGCGTCGCCGCGCGCCCCGACGACCTCCCTCTGGCCAGGGGTGCGTACGATCTCGTGCTCGCGCTGAACCCGGAGGGAGCGGGCGGCGCGGCCGGCCTCGAGGCGCTCCTCAAGGCAGCGAGGGCCGCGGTGTCGGCGACCGGCCTGATCGCCGCGATGATCCCGAACCGCGCGAACGCGGGGCTCGACGGGGGATCGCGGGCCGACTATCCGGACCTCATGGAGTTCGAGCGCCTCCTGCGGCGCCACTTCCCGCACGTGAACGTGTTCGGCGCCCAGCCCCTCTACGGCGCGGTGCTCACGCCGCTCGGCCGCCGCGCGAGCGCCGAGCCGCCGATCTTCGACGATCGCCTCCTGCCGGACGGCGGCGAGCCGCCCTCCCACTTCCTCGCGCTCTGCTCGCACAGGTACCAGCGGCTCGAGGACACGACGATCGCCCAGGTCCCGTTCGTCGATCTCGCGGACGGCGTCCGGGCGCGGACCGAGAAGCTCGAGAGCACGCTCACGGTGCTGCGCCTCGAGAACGACGCGCGGGGCCGCGAGCTCGAGTCGCAGGGGAGGCGGCTGCGCGAGCTGGAGGAGGAGCTCGCGCGGACCCAGTTCGAGCGCCGTGATCGCGCCTCGCTGAACGCGGAGAACGCGCGCCTCGAGGAGGCCGTCCGCCGAAGGGACGCGCTGCTCGCCGAGGCGCAGGCGGAGCTGGATGACGAGCGGCGCGGCGGGGGCGCGAGAACCGAGGAGCTCCTCGAGGCGAAGCTCAGGCTCCGGCAGCTCGAGCAGCGGCTCTCCGACGCCGATCTGGCGGCCCAGCACGCGGCGAAGGAACGCGACGAGGCCGAGGCGGCACGCGCGCGGCTGCAGTCCCTGCTCGCGGACACCGCGAGCGAGGGGAAGACCCGCCAGCGCGAGCTCGACGATCGGATGGAGGTGATCGCCGGGCTCGAGGTCGAGGTCGGGGCGCTTCGGACCGAGAGCTCACGGCTCAAGCAGGAGCTCCTCGCGACCCGCGAGGCGGCGCGCCGGACCGCGGTCGACAGATCCGAGATCGATGACGCCTCTGCGCGGGCGGAGTCCACGGCCGCGCAGCTCGCCCGCGCGCTCGACGACGCGGCGATCGAGCGCGAGCGTTTCGACCGGCGCCTCGAGGAGGCCCACCAGAGGCTGCGGGACGAGGGCGCCGCGAAGAGCGAGATCGAGCGGGAGCGCGCGGCCATCAGGCAGCAGCTCGACGATCTCGCGGCGCTGCGCGACAGGGAGCTCGCCTCGGCGCGGCAGGCCGCGGCCACCGCGCTCGCGCAGCAGGAGCGGATCGGACAGGAGGCCGCGCGCCTGCGCGACGAGCTCGAACGTGCGGCCGCCCATTCGGACGATCTCGAGGAGAAGCTCACCGCGGTGAACCGCGAGCGCGGCACCGCCGCCGCCCGCCTCGAACGCCAGGAGAGGTCGCTCGCCGATCTGCGCGGCGTCGTCGCCGAGCTCTCCGACGAGTCGGGGCGCCGCGCGCTTCTCGTCGAGACGCTCACGTCCCGCGCGGAGCTCGCCGAGGCGAACGCCGCGAAGCACGAGGAGAACAGCCGGGCACTGCACGGCGCCCTGACGTCCGCCGAGCGGGAGATCGCGGAGCTCCGCGCCCGCGTCGCCCAGGCTGAGGCGGTGGAGGCGGAGCGCGACGTGGCGCTGCGCGACGTCGCCAACCTGCGCGCCGAGGTCGCGAGAATCCGCCCGGAGGCGAACGCCGCTGCGAGCGCCCGACAGCGCGCCGCGACCACCGAGGCGCTGCTCGTCGAGCGCGAGAGCGCGTCGACGGTGCTCGAGATCGAGCGGGAGGAGCTGCGGGTGCGCGCCGCCTCCCTCGAGGCCGAGCTCGAAGGACGCGAGAAGGCGATCGCGGCCCTCGAGGCCGAGCTCGAAGGACGTGAGAAGGCGATCGCGACCCTCGAGGCCGAGCTCGAAGGGCGCGAGAAGTCGATCGCCTCCTTCGAGGCAGAGCTCGTGGGGCGCGAGAAGTCGATCGTTTCCCTCGAAGCCGAGCTCGCGGGGCGCGAGACGGCGATCGCCTCCCTCGAGGCCGAGCTGCGGGAGCTCCGGGAGCACGCCGAGGCGCAGAACCGGGATCTCACGGCGGCGCTCGAATCGCTCGCGGTGAGCGAGGAGACCGTCGAGACGCGCATGCAGACCGCGGCGGATCGCATCCGCGCGATGAAGGCCGACCTGAAGCGCCTCACCGAGGAGAACGAGACCGAGCTCCTGAAGGTGCGCGAGGATCTCGAGACGGAGCTGCGGACGACGAGCGCGCAGCTCGAACGGCGCGAGGGCGAGATATGGGAGCTGAAGGAGGAGATCCTGCGGCTGCACGCCCAGGTCGTGGCGACCGTCGCCTCGCAAGCCTCCGCGGGTGCGATGTCGGAGCTCCAGCAGTCGCTCACGGATCAGGAGAACCAGATCTTCGCGCTCGGCGAGGAGCGGGACCGGATCCGCACCGAGAACGAGCGTCTCGCGCGGTCCGTCGGCAGGGCCAAGAAGAACGTCCGCATCCTGATCACGCTGCTCCGGAAGGAGCGGAGCCTCCGGCGCGAGGCCGCCGCCGGCGACGCGGAGCTCGCCCCCACTCTCTCCGACGCCGATCTCGAGATGATCGCCGAGATCGCCGACACGGCGAACGAGTCGGACGACATGCTCGGCGCCATCGACGACCGCCTCTCTTCCCGCCCCGCGCCGGTCGCTCCGTACCGCGAGACCGCGGCGGAGGTGGACTCCGTGATGGACAGCCTCCGCGTCGCGGCGCCGCGCGGGGACGACGAGCCGACCGAGGAGGTCGACACGACGAAAGGACGGACGCGCAACCCGTCTTGACACCCCGCCCAGGTGTTGTAAGAAGAAACGCCCGCGCGAAAGTGGCGGAATTGGTAGACGCACAGGCTTCAGGTGCCTGCGCCCGCAAGGGTGTGGGGGTTCGAGTCCCCCCTTTCGCAATCAGCTCGAGATCTCGGCCACAGGGGGGGACACCAACCGGAGCCCGGGGACGTCGCCGCCGCGCCACTCGTCCGCGCTGATCGTCGCCGCAACGCGCACCAGAGGCGGCATCCGGTCGGCGAGCCCGCCCATCCTCGGGCCGAACGCGGAGACGGTTCCCGTCGGCGTCTTGAGCTCGAGCTTGAGGTGCGAGCCGCCGACGACGCGCCCGTCGAGCACGTCGAGCCCCGTGATCTCGAACACCGGCTCCGGGTTCCCGTTGCCGAACGGACCCAGCCGGTCGAGCTCCCCGAGGATCGCGGCGTTGAGCTGCCGCGCCGTGATGGACGCGTCGCACACGAGCGCCCGCTCCTTCGTGGCGATCGCCGCCCCACGCGCGTGATCCTCGATGGCGCGGGTCGCCGCCGCGAACCTCCCGCGCGTCACGACGAACCCCGCCGCGTCGCCGTGGCCGCCGAACCGCACGAGCTGCGCGGAGCAGGCGTTCAGAGTCGCGAACAGGTTGAGCTGCCCCTGCGCGCGCGCGGAGCCGGTGCCGACGTCCCCCTCGAACCCCACGACGAACGCCGGGCGGCCGAACTCCTCGCTGAGCCGCGCGGCGACGATCCCGATCACGCCGCGGTGCCACCCCTCCCCGCCGACGATGATGACGTGCGGATCGTCGACCAGCACCTCCTCCGCCCGCCGCCGCGCCTCGGTCGCGACCTGCTCCTCGACGCTGCGGCGCTGCAGCGTGTGCTGCTCCAGACGCTCGGCGAGGAGCGAGGCCTGACGCACGTCCCGCGAAAGGAGGAGCGCCAGCGAGTCCTCGGCGCTCGCCACCCGCCCCGCGGCGTTCAGGCGCGGCGCGAGCTGGTACGCGATGTGCTCGGTGCGGATCTTCCGCGAGCGGATGCGCGCCGAGCGGAAGAGCGCCGTCAGTCCGGGCCGCGGGCTCGCCGACATCTGCCGCAGGCCGTGGCGCACGAGGATGCGGTTGTTCCCGACGAGCGGCACGACGTCGGCGACGGTCCCGAGGGCGACGAGATCCAGGAACGATCTGGGATCGACCGCCTTGCGCTCGAGGTGCCGCCGCTTCTCCAGGGCGGCGCGCACCGCGGCGACGTAGTAGAACGCGAGCCCGACCGCCGCCATCGTCTTGTCCGCGAAGCCGCAGTCCTCCCGCTGGGGATTGATGCACGCGACGACCCGCGGCAGCGGCGCCTCGACGCGGTGGTGGTCGACGATCACGACGTCCACGCCCAGGGCGGTCGCGCGCTCGACCGCGCGGTGGTCGCTCGAGCCGCAGTCGAGGGCGACGACGAGCGTGCACCCGGCCGCCGCGAAGCGCTCGATCACCTCCGGCCCGAGCCCGTAGCCGCCGGAGAAGCGATCGGCGACGGTCGTCTCGGTCGGCGTCCCCACCTCGCCGAGGAACCCCGTCACGAGCGCCGCGCTCGTCACGCCGTCGACGTCGTAGTCGCCGAAGACGCCGACGCGCTCGCCGCTGACCACGGCGCGCGCGGTCCTGTCGGCGGCGACGTCGAGATCCGCCATGCCGTCAGGCCTGGACAGGTCGGCGAGCCGCGGTTCCAGGAACGCGCGGACGCGCTCCGCGTCGCGCAGCCCCCGCAGGACGAGGCACCGCGCCACGGGGAGGCTCATCTCGAGCTCGCGCGCCAGGCCCTGGATCTGCGCCGAGTCGACCTCGGCGACGGACCGTGTGGCCCGTTCGAGCAACCTACGCCTTTTTCTTGCCGAAGCGCCGGTCGATCAGGGCGACCATCGGAGAGGCGATGAAGATCGAGGAGTACGTCCCGATGATGATGCCGATGAACAGGGCGAACATGAAGTCGCGGATCGAGGTCTTCCAGCCCACGACCATCATCGCGACGACCGTGAGGAGGGTCGTGAACGACGTGATGATCGTGCGGGGCAGCGTCTCGTTGATGGCGGAGTTAATCACCGCGACGAGCGAGCGCTCCCGCGCCTTGGCCATGTTCTCGCGGATCCTGTCGAACACGACGATGGTGTCGTTGATGGAGTACCCCGCGATGGTCAGGAGCGCCGCGACGGTGGTGAGCGTCACCTCGATCCGCAGCGCCGTGAAGATGCCGAGCGTGATGATGACGTCGTGGACGAGGGCGATGACCCCGCCCGGACCGAACCGGAAGTCGAACCGCACCGCGACGTAGAGCATGATGAACAGCATGGCGTACGCGAGCGACGCCACGGCCGCGGTCCGGAGCTGGCCGCCGGCCTTGGGGCCGACCCACTCGGAGCGCAGCTTCACGGCGCCCTTGCCGAACGGCTCGGCGCGCAGCCCGTCCATGACGCGCTCCGAGACGCCCTTCAGGTTCGTCTCGTAGATGCGATCCTTCTCGTACGGCCACGTGCAGGTGACGCTCTCGCACCGCTTGGTGCTCTCCTCTTCCGTCGCCTCCGCCCCGTCGTCGCCCTTGGGCCGCGGCGCGCCCGCCTGCGCCTCCTGCGCCACGGCCACGGTCAGCCCCGCGGCGGAGATCTCCTTCTCGAGCTCCGCGATCGGGATCTCCTTGGCGACGCGCAGCGAGAGCTTGTCGCCGCCCGGCGACAGCTCGTACTTCGAGAGCCCGTACCCCGAGAGCGCCTTCTTCATCGCCGCCTCGGCGGACTTGGCCGCCTCGGGCGTGACGGGCGAGATCGCCTCGAGCCGGATCAGGTACTCGGAGTCGCCGGTCCCGAACGTCACGACCTCGGCGCCGCCGAAGCCCATCCGCGCGAGCGCCTGGCGCACGTCGGACGAGGTGGCCTTCTCCTGGAACGAGACCTGCACCTCGGTGCCGCCCGAGAAGTCGATGCCCCACTTCGGGCCGACCGTGAAGATGGCGACGAGGCTCACGGCCACGGCGATCAGCGAGACGGTGCCGAAGAGCCGGGACCGGCCCATGAAGTCGAATTTTGGTGTTTTCTTGAAGAATTCCATGGTTTCAAACGCTCAGGTGATCCGTGCGGCGACGGGTCATGAAGTCGAGCACGAGACGGCTCACCACGATGGAGGTGAACACGCTCGTCACGATGCCGATGAGAAGCGTCACCGCGAACCCCTTGATCGGCCCGGTGCCGTACTGCAGCAGGACGACGCCGGCGATGAACGTCGTGAGCTGGGCGTCGAAGATCGTCCAGAAGGCGCGCTTGTATCCGGCCTCCACCGCGGCGCGCGGCGACTTGCCGGCGCGCAGCTCCTCCCGGATGCGCTCGTAGATGATGACGTTGGCGTCCACGGCCATGCCGAGCGTCAGGATGATCCCGGCGATGCCCGGCAGGGTGAGCGTGGCGCCCACGGCGCCGAGGATCCCGACGATGAGCGCCGAGTTGATGATGAGCGCGAGGTCCGCGGCGACCCCGGCGCCCCTGTAGTAGAAGATCATGAAGAGGACGATAGCCGCCGCCGCGACGATGAACGCGTAGATGCTCATGGAGATCGAGTCGCGGCCGAGCGCAGGGCCGACGGTCGACTCGCTCACCGGCCGCACCGGGGCGGGCAGCGCGCCGGCCCGGAGCACGACGACGAGATCCTGCGCCTCCTGCCGGAGCTTGGCGTACGAGTCGTAGGCGCCGAGGGTGATGCGGCAGCGGCCGCCCGGGATCTTCTCCTGGATCGTCGGCGCGGACTGCACCTTGTCGTCCAGCTGGATCGCCATGCGGCGCTTCACGTTGTTGCCCGTCAGCTCCTCGAACGTCGTGGCGCCGGCCTGGTTGAAGTCGAGCGAGACGTACGGCTGGCCGGTCTGGTCGTCGTTGTAGACCTGGGCGTTCTCGACGTACTCGCCGGTGATCCCGGCCGCGCGCTCCATGTAGTAGGTGCGCCACGACACGTCGGCGGTCGGGTTGCCCATCTCGTCGAGCGTGCGCAGCTCCTCGAAGGCGATGACGCGATCCTGCGGGACCTCGACCGTCTTCAGGAACTCCTTGAGGAC
Source organism: Pseudomonadota bacterium (assembly GCA_023229365.1). Taxonomy (NCBI): domain Bacteria; kingdom Pseudomonadati; phylum Pseudomonadota; species Pseudomonadota bacterium. The sequence goes on from JALNZK010000017.1 coordinate 50,146, forward strand.
CTGCCGTCCGCTGCGCCCGGTCTTCTGGTCGTCCTTGGCCTCGAGGTAGTACGACTTGACGACGCGGTTATCCACCTGGACCTGCTCCCAGAGCAGCTTGACCGGCCCGTCCTTCTGCAGCTTGTCGGAGGCCTCCGTGAAGAACTTCTCGGAGCCGACCTCGTCGACGATGCGGAACTCGAGGCGGGCCGTCTGGCCGATGATCCGCTTGATGCGGCCCGTCTGCACCTCGTCGACGCCCGGGATCTCGATGATGATATCCTCGTCCCGCGGCTGGACCGTCGTGTTGACGAGGCCGAGCTCGTCGATCCGGTTGCCGATCGTCTCGACCGCCTGCTTCACCGCGAGGTCACGGGTGTCCTCGACGTACTGATCGACGAGCGCCATGTGGGCCGTGACGCCCTCCTCCATCTCGACGACGGCGACCTCTCGGAACTTGAGCAGCGTCTCCTGGGTGTCCTTCGACGCGCGCTCGTCCTCGGACTTGAAGACCAGCTGGAACTTGTGCAGCTCCTCTTTATCGCGAACGATCTTGACGTCCTTGATCTCGACCTGTTCGGCGAGCGTCTTGACCATGTCGGTCGCCATGCGGTCACGCTTGTCCTCGACCGCGGCGGCCACCTCGACCTCGTAGACGAGGTGCAGGCCGCCCTGGAGATCGAGCCCGAGCGTGGCGCCCGGGAACGTGCCCCGGAGCCACTCGATCGGATCCTTCGCCTCGGCGCCCGCGGGCTTGCCGACGAACGTCGTCACCGACGCCAGCACCGCGACCGCGGTCAGCAGCAGGATGCCGACGACCTTCCATACCCATTTGCGTTCCACTACTTCTTCTCCGTCTCGGTCGAATCGAAGACCCCGGCGACCTGGGACCGCACGACGCGCACCCGGACCTTCTCGGAGATCTCCATGGTCAGGGTCTTCCCGGTGACCGCCGTGACGCGCCCGATCAGGCCGCCGTTCGTGACGATCTCGGTGCCCTTGCCGATCGCGTCGATCATCTTCTGGTGCTCCTTGGCCTTCTTCTGCTGCGGGCGGATGAGCAGGAAGTAGAACACCGCCACCATGAGGACGAGCATGATGATCGTCGACCAGCCGCCGCCGAGGAACCCGCCCTTGGCGTCGGCGGGCGCCCCCTGGGGCACGCCCTGCGCCTCGGCCGTCGGCTTGGCGTCGGAGGACGCCGCCGCGCCGGACTGCTGGGCCCAAAGGACGGTCGATGCCCAAATCGCGTTTGTCACTATGATCTCCTTGAATCCGCCGGCGGCGGGCTTCGGCGCCGGCCACCCCGGTAAAAAGGCCGCCCACTACTACCAAAAGGGTCCCGAGGGGTCAAGACGCTGTTTCGGAGAGCGGTCTTGAGCGGCGGGCGGTCCGCTACGCCGAATACCGACCGATTTCCGACACCCTGCGCGAGAGCGCCCGCGCGAGGCGCGCGCCCTCCTCCGTGGTCCGCAGCGCCTGGTCCGCCGCGTCGATCAGCTTCTCGACCACGCCGACCTGCCCGGCGACCCGCCGACCGAGCGCCCGGAAATCCTCGGTCACCGCCTCGCCGGCGCGCGCCACCTCGGCCGAGGACGCGGCGTGCTCCTTCGCCGACCTGTGCACCTGCTCCGCCGAGCGCCCGATCGCGAGGTACATCTCCAACGTCGCCTCGTCGCGCCCGATCTGGCGCCTCAGCAGCTCGCCGACCTGGTCGAACGCCTCGGCCATCCGCTCGAACGTCGATCCGATCTCCACGCCCCGCTTCACCTGGCCCTCGTTGCGCATCACGATCTCGTTGCTCAGGATGGCGGTGGAGTGCACCTGCTCGGGGATGGAGCGGAGCATCACGACGGCGTCCCGCGCGATGCCCACGCCGCGATCGACCTCCTCCCGGGAGGCGTGCACGGTCTCGACGGTGTTCGCGAACCCCTCCTTCAGCATCGACAGGATCGCGGAGATCTCGCCGATCGCGCGCGACGTGGAGCCGGCGAGATCCTTGATCTCGTTCGCGACGACCGCGAAGGCGCGGCCGTGCTCCCCGGCCTCGGTGGCGATGATCGACGCGTTGATGGAGAGCAGCTTCGTCCGCTCGGCGAGGTTCCGGATGACGCCGATGATCTCGTCGATGCCGCCGATGCGCGACTCGAGGCTCTCCGTCACCACGAGGATCCGATCGCTCGACGAGAGCGCGGAGTCGGAGCCCCGGACGACCGACTCGATCGCCTCGCCGATGCGCTGCGCCTCGAGCTCGAGGCTGGCCATCGTGTTGGCGACGTGGCGCGCGTCGGCGCAGGCGTGCTCGGCGCCGTCCTTCATCTCCTCGACCGCGAGGCGGGCGGTCCGGATCCCGGTCGCCAGGGAGTCGAGGTCGCGGGCGATCACGCGGACCCCCTGATCCCCGTCGCGCGTCGCGAGGCTCGCCTGCTCGACGCTGACGGCCAGCCCGTTGATCAGCTCCGCGGCGCGGGTCGTCGACCGTTCCATGCGCTGCGTCGCCGCGCCCGCTTCGCGGCTGCGCTGTTCCAGGCGCTCCGCGTCGCCGGCCAGGTCCGCGAGCCCGTCCCGCAGCGCCGCACCCGCCTCGCAGGTCCGGGTCACCGCCTCGGTCTGCGCCGCGACGCCCGCCTCGAGCTGCACGAACGCGCCGCCGGCCTCGCCGACGAGCCCGCTCACGCGCTGCGACATCGCCGCGAGCTGCGCGGACAGGGCCTCGCGCTCCTTCGCCGCGACCTCGAGCTGCGCACGGAGGCCTTCCGCGGCCCGTGCCTGCGCGCGGCGCAGGACGGCGAGGGCGGCCGCCCCCGCGGCGAGCAGGACAATCACAGCGCCGACGGCCAGTCCCGCGACGTCGCCCGGAGCGCCGCCGACCTCGACGACGCCGAGCGCGACGAGCGCCGCCGCGATCGCCAGGACCGTTCCGGCGCCCGAGCCGAACGCGACGGATATTCTCGTGCTTGCGGACATCCGCGATCTCCTCAGGACGCGATATCTATCAGGCGCCCGGCCCACCGGCAAGCGAGCGTTGACCCACGCGGGACGGCGCGATAAATTCGACGGGCTTCTCCCAGCTCGGGAGGACGCAAGGAGGGACGGGGGCGATGAGCAACAGACAATGGCCAAGCACGGCCGCGAGCGCCGGCGGGTTCGGCGTGGATCAGGCGCTCGGGCTGATCCGGCAGGTCCCGCTCGGCGGCCTGAACGACCACATGGTCATCGACGTCATCCGCAAGACGCTGGCGAGCGCGGGGATCGACATCCAGGCGCTCCTGGACGCCGCGGCGCTGCGCCAGGACGAGGTGACGGGCGAGATCGTCCGCCTGCAGAACGAGATCTCGACGCTGCAACAGCAGATCGAGGAGAAGAAGTCGCAGGTCCAGTTCTACCAGGAGCAGCAGGAGGAGATCGGATCGCTGCGCGACAGGTTCGGGACCTGAAAGGGGTCGACAAGATGCCCAAAGGAAGACGCACGCTGTGCACGATGATCTGCTGCGCCGCGCTCTCGGCGTGCGGCGCCGGGCAGTACGGGTTCTCCCAGACCTACGCGCCGCTCGACGACGAGGAGCCGTTCCACGAGAGCGGGACGGAGCTCGTCTACGAAGAGGTGAACGGCGATCCGGCGGCGTTCGACGGCAAGCTGATCGCGTGGTTCGGCGTCATCGAGAAGGTGACGCTGACCGACGACGGCCGGTACGAGATCCAGCTCTCGCACCACAAGCACAAGCCGCGCCACCTGTGCGACTCGGACGCCGACGACTCCTGCCGCGTCACCGTGCACTTCGCGAGCGCCGGCGGGTTCAGCGCGCTCGTGAAGCTCACGCCCGAGGACACGACGCCCGGGCTCGACAAGGTGCAGCCCGGCTCGCTGCTCCGCGTGTTCGGCAAGCTCCGCTGCCGCCTGAACGACGACGAGCAGAAGGTCTGCGACTACGACGATCGCGGCGGCGTGATCCTCGACGCGGGCTTCTACCGGCAGTGGCCCGCGCGGTACTACGTGACGACCCGCGCCGCGGCCTCGATGCGCCGATAGCGCTACCCCCGGGCGGCTCCGCGCCGGCTCCGCCCGAGTTGTCGTTCGAGCTCCCGGGCGAGCAGCGCGACCCCGGCCTCGTCGAGGCCGCGCCCCCGGACGGCGGGCAGCTCGAGCAGCTCGAGCCGGGACCCGGACGCCAGGCGGGAGATCGCCTCCTCCTGCGCGCGCCGCCTCGCGACCGCCACCGCCGCCGGCGCGAGCCACGGCGCCGCATCCCCTTCGCCGCGGCCGTCCACGATCTCCGCGATCCGCTCCGGCAGGGGCGCGCCGTCGACCATGTTCACGACGATCCGCTCCATGGGCAGGCCGCGCCGCTCGAGGCCCCGGATCAGCTCGAGCGCCTCGCTCACGGGCATCTCCTCCGGCAGCGTCACGGGCACGACCTCGCACCGCCGCGGATCGCCCATCAGCCGCACGCGCTCCAGCGCCTCGTCGCGGATGCGGCCGGCGGGCACGGACGCGACGATCGCCGCGGGCAGCGACAGGACGTCGAGCCCGTGGCCGGTCGCCGGCGAGTCGAACACGACGAGGTCGTACCCGGGGCGGTCGCCCGCGCGGTGGAGCGCGTGGTAGGTCGCCTTGCCGAGCATCGCCCACTCGGCGAGGCCGGGCACCGCGTCGAGGAACGCCCGCACGATGCGGCTGCCGAAGACGAGGCGGTGCAGCGTCGGGCTCTTCAGGATCATGAGCCCGTACTCCTCTCGCGCGGACACGGGGTCCAGGTTGATCACGTGGAGCCCGGCCGTCACCTCGCGCGCCTCGCCCCCTATCGCGAGGCCGCCGAGCACCTCCTGATAGCGCGGGGGCGCGCCGACGAGGCACACGAGCGTCCGCTTGCCGCGCGCCGCGGCGCACCTCCCGACGAGCAGGGACAGCGTGGTCCTCCCGACGCCGCCCTTCCCGGCGACCACGACGAACCGCTTTTCGAAGAGGTCGCTCATCGACCCGGCGACGCGGACTTCCACCCCTCGCGCAGCGCCTCGAGGAAGCGCTCTCCGGCCTCCCGCTCCACGCCCGCCACGCGGACGCGCCACGGCCCGAGGACGAGCTGCACGCGGCTGCGCCCCTTCCCCTCGGGCACGAACAGGTAGAGGACGAGATCCAGGATCACGCCCGCGGCGACCACCGCCGCGCCGACGAGCGCGAGCTGCGGGAACCCTGCGCGCAGGCCGTCGACGAGCCACTGGATCCCGACCCACGTGCCGATCGCCAGGCAGCCGAAGCCGACGAGCAGGTGAACGTACCGCCGCCGGTTCTCGAACCGCGCCGCGTCGATCCCGCGGATCGGCGTCACGGTCCGCGTCCTGCGGAACTTCTTGCCGAGCACGGACCACTCGACGTCGAGCGTCATCGTCCCGCCGTCGATCGCCGCGGTCGCCTCCCGCCGCCACACGAGGAGGTAGCGGCCCACGAGCGCGAGGACGCCCCGGACGAGCGAGAACCCGGTCAGCACGGCGACGATCCGGAAAGGCGCGAAGCAGAGGCGCCGGGACAGGCCGCCCCGGATCACCGGCCCGGCAGGCTCGGTGCTCGTTGCGCTCTGGTGATCCTGCGTCATCGCGGCGTATCCTAGCCCATCGCTCGTTCGGGAAACAAGAGATCTTAAATCGATGTTCCACGCGCTCCGTCCATCGTCTTGATGCGCCGGCGCGCCGAAGCGACTATGATCGGCGGCGACGGCCTCGGGTCGCGAAAACAAGGAGAGGTAATCCATGCGTTCGACTGGCAAGGTGACGGCTCTGGTTTCGGCGGCGCTCGGCGCGGCGCTCGCCGCGGCGCTCGGGCTCGGCGCTGCCGCGTGCGGCCCGACGTACGTGCGCGGCGACGAGGTCGCGGGGCTCGACGACTACGCGATGAGCACCGGGCTCGACAAGAAGGACCTCGAGAAGCTGTTCGACGCGAACATCAAGTCGCTCATGGAGTCCGCCGTGGTGGCGAAGTGGAAGGCCGAGGCGGCGCCGCCGATGGTGTCGATCTTCCCCATCGCGAACGAGACGAGCGAGCACGTCCGCGATCAGCTCGAGGCGCTGCTCGCGAAGATGGAGACGCAGCTCATCAACAGCGGGGTCGCGACCGTCGTGGATCACGCCCTCCAGGACCAGCTCATCCAGGAGGTCATCAAGCAGCAGGGCGGCGTGTTCGACGAGACGAAGTCCGCCGAGGTCGGCAGGCAGCTCGGCGCCAAGTTCTTCCTCACCGGCAAGGTCTACGACTCGGCGGAGCGCTCGGAGGACGAGCGGCGCGTGCAGTACTTCCTCTTCATGAAGGTCGTCGAGGTGGAGACCGGCGCCGTGCGCTGGCAGAACGAGGCCAACCTGACGAAGGGCCTGGTCGACTAGACCCGGATGACGCGCACCGCGCGATACCGCCCCTTCCCGGCCGTCGCGGCCGCCGCCCTGATCGCCGCGGGGTGCGCCGGGTACGCGGGCGACGTGCGGGAGATCCGGTCGTCGCTGCTCGCCGGCGATCCCGTCCGCGCCCTCGGCTTCTCGAACGCCGCCCTCGAGGTCGACGAGGAGGATCAGTACCCGACCGACGTCGGGGGCGACACGGCGCTCCTCGTGCTCGAGCGGGGCAGCATCAAGCAGGCGCTCGGCCGGAGCGAGTCCGCCGCCCTCGACTTCCGCGTCGCGGACAAGAGCCTCGAACTGCTCGACCTCAAGAACGACACCGCGGGCAACATCGGCAAGTGGCTGTTCTCGGACAGCGTGACCGTGTACAAGGCGCCGCCCCACGAGAAGCTGCTCCTCAACGCCCTGAACATGCTCAACTACCTCTCCGAGGGCGATCTCGAAAGCGCTCGAGTCGAGGCGCGGCGCTTCAGCATCGCCCGGAGGTACGTCGAGGACGCCTACTCGCCGGCCGAGGCGAAGCTGGGCTTCGGCGACTATCTCGCCGGGTTCACGTACGAGATGTCGGGCCGCTACGAGGAGGCGCTCTACCACTACGACCGCGCTCTCGCGGCGGGGTTCGCGGCGCCTATCGAGGAGCGGATCCGGGCGCTCGCGGCGTGCAATCCGTTCCGGACGGAGCGGATCGAGGCGCTGCTCGCGGCGGTCGATCCGAACGCCGCGCCTTCGTGCGAGCGGCGGGGGCCGGATCGCGGCACGGTGCTCGTCGTCGCGACGAACGGGCTCGCGCCCTACAAGCGGGCGGTCCGCATCCCGATCGGCGCGGCTCTCGTGATCGGGGCCCACGTCATGTACGGCCCGTCGCTCGGCGCGTCCAGCGCGAGCCAGGCGAACGAGCTCGCCGCCAAGGGGCTGCTCACCTGGGTGAACTTCCCCTCCCTGACGCGATCGAAGCCGCGGTTCGTCCGCGCTGTCGCGACGCTCGACGGGCGCCCCGTCGAGCTCTCGATGGGCGAGGACGTGACGCGCCTCGTCACCGAGAGCTGGGAGGCTATCAAGGGCACGCTGATGGCCGCGGCGATCGTCCGCATGGTGACGCGCGCCGTGGCCGCCGAGGCGACGCAGCAAGGGGCGAAGGCCGGCGGCGCCGCCGGAGGGCTCGCGCTGCTCGCGGGCCTCGCCGTGGAGGGGGCGATGTTCGCCGCCGACACGCCGGACACCCGCTCGTGGGTAACCCTGCCCTCGGAGATCTACGTCGCGCGCGCGGAGGTCGCGCGCGGCAGGCACGAAATCGCGGTCGCCTTCGAGGGCGCCGCGGGTCGCACGGAGACGAGGAAGGTCGTCGACGTGCCGCCGGCCGGCTTCGCGGTCGTGACGGCGGCGTCGATGCGTTGACCCGAGGAGGAAAGATCATGAAGCGCTTCGATGCACCTTCGAGATGGCTGGCCGCCGCCGTGGCGCTCGGCCTCCTTTCGCAGGCGGCCGACGCGGCCGCGCTCGACGGCTACCGCGACCGGAGGGGGCCCTTCATGGGCCTCGGCCTGGGCGGCGGCGCGGCGATCCAGGGCGGCGAGGTCGGCGGAGAGGCCGGGTTCGACCTCGGGATCGGCGGCGGAGCCGCCAAGTGGCTCACGCTCTCCCTCGACCTCGACACGCGCATGGAGCACGTCTCGGGCTTCACGAACTGGATGTTCGTGCCCGGCGTCCAGGTCGACTTCTTCTTCCTCGACGCGCTGTTCGTGCGCGCGGGTGTGGGGATCGCGTTCGTCTTCCCGGACGAAGAGCTCATGCCGGACGACGACTTCGCGATGGGGTTCGACGGCATGGCGGGGATCGGATGGGAGTTCTTCGTGGGGTCCGACGTGGCGATCGACCTCGGCCTGGAGGGCGATATCATCGTCATCGACGACATGGAGGACGTTTTCGCGGTTGGGTTCTGGCTGGGGTTCAGGTACTACTGAGCCGATGCAGCGAACGCCCCTCCTCGTCGCCGCGCTCACGGCCGCCCTCTGCAGCTGCGGCGACCCCGGCATCAAGCCCCAGGACACGTCCGGTCGCGATCCGGGCGACTCCGCAGGCGGTGGGACCGCGCCGGCCGCCGCGCTGGAGCTCGGCACGCCGGGCGGCCTCGGCGGCCTCGCGCTCCCCGGCGCCGCACGAGCCTCGACGTCGGCGGGGGACGCCGGCCCGGCCATGACGCCCGGGGGCCGCAAGGAGCTGCGCGCCGTGTTGGACAAGGCGATCGCCGACGATCGGCTCGACGAGGCGGTCGCGACGGCGGACGTGCTCAGCGTCCTCTTCCCCGACGATTCGGAGATCCTGGAGCTGCGGGGCCGGATCCTCTCGCTCCAAGGCGACGCCGACGGCAGCGCGCGCGACCTCGCCCGGTGCTGCGAGCTCGGCCGCCTCACCTGCTGCGCCGGGAAGCCGCGCTGAATTCGCGTCACCTTCCGGCCGTCCAAGCACCTTGAAAGGATGGCTGAAGATGTTTCGCTCACACTCGAATCGCTGCCGTGTCCTCGTCGTGTTCGTCGCGGTCATCCTCGCGGCCGCGGCGGCCCCGCCTCCGGCCTCGGCGGCCAAGGCGCCCGGCGGCCTGAGCGCCGAAGAGCTCAAGGCGATCACGCCGCTCTTCAGGCGGCACGACATCGTCGGCTTGGCCGAGTCGCAGCCGAACGGCGATCCCGCGTCGATGACGCTCGCGGTCCGGGTCAAGGCGCCGCGCGCAGTCGCCTTCAGCGCGCTCGAGAACCCGAGCAACTTCTACTACCTGTCGACGCTCTTCAAGGAGAACGAGATCGTCCAGCAGCACGACAACTCCAAGGCGTGGACGTGGGCCTCGCGCCACAAGCTGTTCAGCGTCACGGGCATGAACACCATCGCGCTCTACCCGCCGCGGCGCGCGGACGTCCGGATCGCGAAGAGCTCCGTCGGGCAGGGCGACTTCACCTTCACCTTCCACGAGGACGGGCCGGACGCCACCATCGTCGTGCTCTCGGGGCTCCTCGACGTGCAGACCTCCGAGTGGCTGATCCGCTACCTCGTCGGGGGCAACCCGTCGATGCGTCAGGCGATGAACGTCGCCATCGGGATCGTCTGCATCAAGGGAGTCAAGACGCTCGCGGAACGGATCGCGGCCGGCAAGAAGCTCGACAAGCACAGGACCTTCGGCAAGTCGGGCGGCGCCATCCGGCTCACGCAGCAGAAGGAGCTGAAGGCGGTCGCGCCGCTGCTCGCCCGCGGCCAGGTCGTCCTCGTCGACTCGAACGGCAAGGGCAAGCTGCGCCAGGTGACGACGATCGAGAACGTCCGGGCGCCGTACGGCCAGGTGCTCGACATCGTCTCCACTCCGAAGAACTACTCCAAGACGATCCGCGCGTTCTCCGACATCACCGTGCACGACGCGGCGCCGAGGGAGATCTCCTTCTCCTGGACGCTCGGCTTCTCGGTGTTCAGCATCACGTCGAAGAACCGCATGACGACCGCCGATCAGGGCGTCACGATCGAAGGGCTGGATGGCGATCTCGCCGGGTCGACGTGGCGGTGGCAGATCGTCCCCACCGGCCCGGAGACCACGACGGTCGCGTACCACGGGTTCGCCGACGTCAAGAAGGCCGCGGTCATCCTCGAGAAGACCGTCCAGCGCGAGCCGTACCTCGAGCACGGGTTGATGGCGGGCAGCAACATGGTCATGCTGCGCGCCATGAAGCGCGCCATGGAGCAGGCGAAGGCCCCTACCCCCGCGAAGCCTTGAGCAGCGACGAGAGGATTTGCGCCGAGAGCGAGACGAGCGGGAGCGCGGCGCGGTAGTCCATCCTCGCCGAGCCGATGATCCCGACCTGCCCGCCGGATCCCGTCGCGCCGAAAGGCGCCGTGACGAGCGCGCATCCCTCGAACTCGGCACCGCCCTCGTCGCCGATGAGGACGAGCGGCCCGCGATCGGTCGCCGCCGCCTTGTCGAGCAGATCGAGCAGGCGCGCCTTCTTGTCGAGCGTGCCCATCAGCTCCGCGAGCCGCCCCTCGAGCTCGGGGCGGTCGAACAGGTGGCTTCGACCCTCGACGAGCAGGTGCGATCCGTGCACCGCGCTCGCGGACAAGGCCTCCGCGCCGAGCCGGCTCGCGCGCTCGCGGAGGGCGTCGCAGCGGGCCCGCGCGTCCTCCATCTCCCGCCTCAGGATCGTGCGCACCTCGTTGAGCGAGCGCCCTGCGATCTTTTCCGACAGGTAGTTGTGGATCCGCTCGAGCTCGCGGTCGTCGACGTCGGCGGGCGACTCCACGAACGCGTTGTGGACGATCCCCTCCCGCGTGACGACCACCGCAAGCAGCTTGCCGGGCTCGATCGGGACGAACCGGAGCTGCCGGAGCTGGGAGTCCGAGAGCGCCGGAGTGATCACGAGCGCGGTCTGCGCCGAGATCTCGGACAGCGTCCCCACGATGTCCCGCCACGATCCGATCTCGCCCGGCACGAGGTTGGCGACGCCCTCGAAGAGCGTGCGCCGTGCGTCGGGATCCACCTCGACGGCGCTCTCGCGCAACGCGTCGACGAAGATGCGGAAGGCGCGATCGGTCGGGATCCTGCCCGCAGAGGTGTGCGGCTGCACGAGCAGCCCGGCGACCGTGAGATCGTGCAGCGCCCTGCGGATCGTCGGCGGCGACAGCCCGAGCAGCGCGCGGTCCGAAAGGAGCCTCGAGCTCACCGGCACGCCGGAGGAGACGTACTCCGCGATCGCGGCGAACAGCACGCGTCGCTCCCTCTCGCTCAGGTCGATGTGCTCCATCCCCGTCCTGCCGCGCCATCGCGCGACGCGTCCACTTGACAGCGCTCCCCCGAAACCCATAACAGAAAGCATGGTCGACAATCCAGAGCCGGGACACGCGGAGCTGCCCGCCGGTCTGAAGATCCTCGTCGCGGACGACGAGGAGCGCCTGCGCTTCGTCTTGACGTTGATGCTCGAGGAGCTCGGCGCCGAGGTCGTCGCCGTGGACTCGTGCGAGAAGGCGCTCGAGCTCTACGGCGCGCCGGGTGAGCGGTTCGACGTCGCCGTGCTCGATCTCCGCATGCGAGGGATGGGCGGCGCCGCCGCCTGCCGCGCGATGCTCGCCCGCGACCCGGACGCCCGCGTCGTGCTCTCCTCGGGGCTCCGGCCGACCGACGATCTGCTCGCCGAGTTCGGCGGCCACCGCTGCGCCTTCATCGAGAAGCCGTTCGACATCGAACAGCTCGCGCAGGTTCTCGGCGGCATCGTCAGCAGGCGATAGGGATCAGCCCGCGTCGCCGGGGCCAGCCTTGGGCGACGGGACGATGGGCGCGCTCATGCGGTCGGCGAGGTCCGACGCCGGCTCCGGCGGGGCCGCGACGACGTCGACCACGGCCACGGCCGCGACCGGGGTATGGGGCGTGGGGCGTACGGTCGCCACCTCTCCGGTGACGTCGGTCTGCCACGGATACTTGATCCGGCCATGGTACATGCCGACGAGGGTGTCGACCACGGTGTTCGCGATGCTCCGCGTGTCGGCGAGCGACAGCCCGGACTCGTCGAGCTGCCCGCGGGCGAGCTTGGTGTACACGATGCGCTGCACGAGCTGCTCGAACTGCGCCTTCTCGGGCGGGCTCACGGTGCGCGCTGCGGCTTCGATCGCGTCGATCAGCATGAGGATGCCGGTCTCCCGGTTCGCCGGCTTGTGCCCTGGGTAGGAGAAGTCGCGCTCGGTGAGCTCCTGCGCCCCCCCCTCGGAGAGGTTCTTGTGCCAGAAGTACTCGAGCACGCCGGTGCCGTGGTGCGTGAACGCGAACTCCACGACGTCCTCGGGCACGCCGTGCTGCCGCAGAAGCCGCGTCCCCTCGGTGACATGGTGGAAGATCGTGCGGGCCGAGTCGAGCGGGGTCATCTCGTCGTGCGGGTTCGTGCCGCCGCTCTGGTTCTCGATGAAGAACTCCGGGTGGTAGCTCTTCCCGATGTCGTGGAAGTAGGCGCCGACGCGGACCAGAAGCGAGTTGGCGCCTATCGCGTGCGCCGCCGCCTCGGCCAGGTTCGCCATGGCGCGGCTGTGCTCCCAGGTCGCCGGGGCCCGCTCGTGCAGCCGCTTGAGGAGCGGGTGGTCGAGGTCCTGGAGGTCGAGCAGCCGCCCGCGCGAGACCTCGCCTATCATGGCGCCGACGATCGGCGCGAGCACCCAGGCGAGCACCCCAGAGCCGATTCCGCTGAACAACCCGGCCAGCCAGAGGGAGTACCGAGGATCGACGTGCTCCGAAACATCGTCGTAGATGTCCAACGTCCCCGCGAACAGGAGGGTCGTCGCGAGCGTGGCCACGACCGCGACCCACGCCACCATCGCCCCGGCCTTGAGGTGCGCTCCCGCGCGCCGCCGTTGCCCGGCCGCGACCACCGACGCGAAGCCCGCGATGAGGTGGATGAGGAAGATCTGGATGTCGTAGTTGACCAGGGACGACGCGATCAGGGCGCTCGCCATCGCGACGCCGAACGACAACCGCCGCCCGAGGAAGTACGCCGCGAGCATCGGAACCATCGCAGCAGGAACTATTTCCGCGGACCACGAGGTGAAAAGGAGCATCGCCTTGGAGATCAGCGCCATGAGCGTCAAGAGCAGAAAGACCGTCAAATGGGATCGGACCAACCTCGCGCGGCCCATCCCGTCTCGGCGCATGTACGCGCTGAGCACGAGGCCGACCATGAGGAAGAAAACGAACGCCCCGATGAGCCGCATGGGCCGGATCGGCCGGCGCGACGCCTCGAAAGCCTTGACCAGCCCCGTGCACTCCTTGCCCCGGACCAGCTTCGTCCCGCGCGCCACGAGGTGCGGGCAGCTGGAGGAGGTGGTCGTCAGGTAGTGGACCTCGTTCCGCAGCATCGTGATACGAAAATAACTCGCGGGAAGGCGGACCGTGACCTGCGCCACGCGACCCTCGCGCACGGCGAGCGAGCCGCTCCACAGCTCCGCGGACTGGATGCACACCCAGATCACGGCGAACGCCAAAGCGATCACCGTGCTGGTGAACGCCGTGGCGTACGCCCTTTTTCGTAGACTGTTCACGCTCCGGACGCCCTGTACGCGGACCGCACAACCGGCCGATCCGCCACCCTTTTGAATTTGAAATCATGTACGCCGGTCAGAAAAATGCAAGCGCTTGTGTGTTCCGGAACCGACATATGGTAGGTTTTCGACCGATGAACACGCTCTCGAGAGGCTCGGCCGGGTGCTGCGGATAGCAATAAAATCGTCTCTGGTGGTCGCCATCGCGGCGTTGCTGAGCGCCGGTTCGGCGTCGGCACAAGGGGACTCCCAGCCCGCGACAGCCGGCCCGACGGAACCCGTGCAGGCGAACGCCGTTCAAACCGAGAAGACCGACAGCAAACCCGCCCCGAAGAAGAAGCTCCACCGATCCCGAGGTTGCCGCAAGTACGCGCCACCGTCGTATCGTAAAATGATTCGTCGATGGCAGAGCGTTCCGCCGATCCCCAAACCCAAATGGCGCGAAGGTTTTCGCGACCTGACGCTCTACTCGGTCAACCTCGGAGAGCGGATCCGCGTGTTCCCTTTCCTCCCGGACGGAACGCTCGACCCCGCGGTCGTGGATGAGGTCGCGCGCGTCATGCGCGACAAGGATACGGACGCCGTGCACGCGATCTCTCCACGCCTCATCAAGCTCATCTACAAGCTCGCCGTCAAATTCAACGTGCGACAGATCACGATCATCTCGGGTTATCGCGAACCCAAGGACGAGGAAGGCGGCGGCCACCACGCGGACGGCTCCGCGATCGACATGGCGTTCTCCGGCGTGCGGCTGCCGGCGTTGGCTCAGGCCGCGCGACGGCTCGGCCACGCCGGCGTCGGGCTCTATCCGACCGCCGGGTTCATCCACCTGGACGTCCGCGAGGGCCGCTCGTACTTCTGGGCGGATAGCTCCGGCCCCGGGCAGCCGGGGTGCGTCCGGCCGTTGGACGCGTCGCAGGCCTTCGCGAACGACGCCAAGTGGCGGCCCGATAAGGACGAGCCGATCCCGGCCAAGAACCGGAAGGGCGTGCTGCTCGGCGCGCGCCCCCCGGACGACCCCTCCCCGGACCCCTCCCCGATTCCCTCCCCGAACGGATAGCTGCGCCGCGGGTCAAATGGTATGATGCTGTCGATGCGCCGAAGGCTCCCGATCTCGCTCGTCGTCCCGCTCGTCGCGCTGCTCTGCGCGTGCCAGGCGGAGCTCGAACGGGTGAGCGAGGTGACCAAGCTCCGGATTCTCGGAATCCAGGCCGATCCGCCGGAGATCGCCCCGGGCGAGTCGACCGCGCTCCGTATCCTCACGGCCGATCCGGGCGGCGAGGGGCGCCGCGTCGTGGGCGGCGGGATCGTCGTTCCCGGGCTGTTCACGCCGTCGTCGTCGCCGGACACCTCGACGCTCCCCCCGCTCTTCTACGCCCTGCCGTTCACGGACGTGAACGACAGCGGCGTCGTCGTCTTTCCCCACCACCTGGGGATGCCGTCGTACTACTCGGACCAGGGCGCGCAGGTGCCGATCGCCCCTCCCGGCGAGCCGCTCGTCATGACCGCGATCCTGTTCGTGTGCGCGGGCGACGGCTTCGACGAGGACGCCGCCTACGCCGTGATGGCCCAGATCTCCATGGGCGGGGCCGTCGAAGAAGCGGGTCCCGACGCGTTCCTGGAGATCTGCTCCGAGGCGGGCGCGGACGAGGGGATCACGGCGCTCAAGAGCTTCGACGTCGTCACGTGCGATCCGGAGAACAGCGCGCTCGCGTGCGACGGCGAGTACGCCCAGAACGCGAACCCCGAGATCGAGTCGATCGCGCTCGCCGGAGAGCCGCTGTCGCAGTTCTTTGGCGGCCAGTGCTTCGAATGCGACCCAGAGGACGGTTGCCGCGAGCCCCTGGCGCTGCGCGGCTACCTGACTCCCGGGAGCTTCCAGCGCTACGAACGGAGCCTGGCGTCGAACCTCGACCAAACCGAGGTCGTGTACGAGCGAACGTACATCTCCTGGTTCGTCACGGGCGGCACGCTCGACGAGGACCGCTCCGGCAACGGCTCCACGGCGGACGACGTCGCCCCGGACGATCCGTTCGACGCCAACTGGATTCCCCCGTTCGAGGGCGGCGAGTTCACCCTGTGGGCGGTTGCGCACGACATCCGCGGCGGCGTCAGCTGGAACATCTATCGCTTCTCCGCCGGCGCCTCGCAGTGAGATGAGGCGCCGCCGTCTGATCCTCGCGGCGGCCTTTGCGCTCGTGGCCCCGGCGCCGATCGCGGGATGCTCGGCGCCGCACGAGCAGCGGAGCACCGGCGCCGCCGCGAAGCCGGGAGAGCCCGACGCCCTCGACGCCCTCCTCGAGGCGAGATCGCGGGAGATCCGGGAGACCGCGCCGCCGGGGTTCGCGGTGCGCGCCGTGCGGCCGTTCGTCGTCGCGAGCGACGAGCCCGGCGAGGTGGTCGATCGCCGCGTCGGAGCCGTCCTCGAGCCCGCGATACGTTGGCTCGAGCGCGTGTACTTCCGCGTCGAGCCGCGGTCCGCGATCACGATCTGGCTCTGCCGCGACGCCGACTCGTACGACCGCGCGGCCCGCACCCTCACCGGCGAAGCGCCCTCGACGCCGTACGGGTTCTACTCGCACGCCCACGCCGCCATCGTGCTCGACGCCTCCACCGGCGACGGGACCGTCGTGCACGAGCTCGTCCACCCGTTCGTCCGCGCGGACTTCCCCACCTGCCCCGCTTGGCTCGACGAGGGGCTGGGCTCCCTGTACGAACGGTGCGTCCTCGAGGGCGGGGCGCTGCGGGGGCTCGTCAACTGGCGCCTCGGCGCCCTGCAACGCGCCGTGGCGGACGGTGTCTCCCCGCCCATCGCCGAGCTGGTCCGCGCGACGCCGGAGGCGTTCTACGGCGAGGGCTCCGCGCTGAACTACTCCGCGGCACGCCACCTCTGCCTCTATTTGCAGGAGCGCGGCGCGCTCGGTGAGCTGTACCGCAGGCTGCGAGGCGGCGCGGCCGCGTCGATCGACCCGGCGACCGAAACGGAGGCGGCGCTCGTCGATCTCCTGGGAGAGCAGGACGTCGCCGGACTGGAAGCGGCCTTCCGGAAGTGGGTGATGGGCCTCGAGGAAATCTAGAAGAGAATCGAGAAGAGCGAGCCGGTCCGCGCGTTGCCGACCGTGCTGCATCCGCAGCCATCGTCGTCTTCGCCGTCATCGGCCCCACCGTCCGCGTCCGTATCCGTATCGGTATCCGAATCCGAATCGGTATCCGTGTCGGAATCCGTATCGGTATCGGTGTCCGTGTCGGAATCGGTATCCGTGTCGGTGTCGGAGTCGGTGTCCGTGTCCGTGTCCGTGCCGCTGTCAACGCCGCCGTCGACACCGCCGTCGACACCGCCGTCTGCAGCCCACGCCGACCCAGCAAACAGGAGCACCGCCATCGCTGCCAGCATCATTTTCTTCATGTTCATCCTCCCGTGTTCCCCCATATATATGGAACACATTGCTGATACGAACGGATTCTACGCCGAATTCTATGGTTCGTAAAATGATTTTATCAGAATTTTTCCAGGGTCAGATCTTTCCGTTCCAGGCACCGCGCCCCTCGGCGGCGCTGACGTCGACACCGCAGGAGACGACGCCGCCCGACCCCTTCACGCGGAACTCGAGCACGTCGATCGCCTCACCGGGCCCGAGCTCCTCGACGCGGAGCTCCCCGGACAGAACCTCGCCGCCCTGCTTGACCTCGACCTTGATGTTCGCGCTGTGCCACGGGAAGAAGTTGTCGTTCCGAACCTGGAAGTCGTCGTACACGAAATCGGGCGACATGGTGCACGCGGGCCGCACCGCGAACAGCTCGCTCTGGAGCTCGGGCGCCCGGAGCTCCTTCTCACGTCGCAGATCGGCGAGAGAGAGCCCGTCGACGCGCATCGCGGTCCCGAGGTAAGCGAGGATCGCCGCGCGCAGCTTCGGCCTGAGCGCCGGATCGTCGCCGTAGTGCGCTGCGAGGTAGGTCGCAACATACAGCGACGGCCTCCTATCGAGCATCTCCGAGAGGTCGAGTTGCGGCGTCACGAGCTGCGGCTTCCCGGGCACGCCGCGGGAGGCGACCCACTTCCGCACCGCCGGGATCCGCTCCCTGGCCGTCCGCGCCGCCTCGGTCTTCGGATACCGCACGAGCACCTTCTCGTACAGGACGGACGCGGCCCCGGCCCGCCCCC
>JALNZK010000018.1:0-8367 GCA_023229365.1 Pseudomonadota bacterium
CCCCTCGCGCAGTCGGGGAGCGGCCCGCAGGTGATCCTCGCCAACCTCGAAGGTGAGCGGCACACCCTCGGGCTGCACATGGCCGCCGTCTTCCTCGCCCTCGGCGGTTTCCGGATCGTCTTCCTCGGAATGAGCACGCCGCGCAGGGACATCGTCGCCGCGTCGTCCGCGTCCGGATCGCTCGCCGCGGTGATCGGCACGTCGACGGCCGCGGAGCCGAAGCGCACCTCGGCCGAGCTCAAGGCGCTGCGCGCGGATCTGCCCGCACCGATCATCGTCGTCGTCGGCGGCAACGAGGCTCTGCACGAGATCCCGGGCGTCGTCGCGATGGAGTCGCTCGACGCGTTCCACGGGTGGGTCGAGACGCTCGCGGCCGCGTCGGGATCCGCCAGCCAGCTGCGCGGCACGAGCCCCGGGCTCGGCCCGCGGTAGCCGCCCTCAGATCAGCCCTTCTTCTCCCGATAATCGGGATAGAGCCGATCCACGCACGCCGGGCACAGGCCGTGCGAGAACTCGGCGCCCGAGTGCTCTGCGACGTACGCCTCGATCTCCTGCCAGCGGCCGTCCGCCGTGCGGATCCGCTTGCAGCCCGCGCAGGTCGGCAGGATCCCGCGCAGGAGATCGAGCTCCGCGCGCATGTGCTCGGCGACCTCCTTGGACGCGAGCAGGCCTGCCGCCCCCCGTACGTCCTCCACCACGTAGGCGACGCGGCCGTCGGCGTCGAACAGCGGCGACGCGACGACCTCCTCGGCGGCGAACGTCCCGTCCGGGCTCACGTGGTCGTGGACGATGTGCGCCCTCGCTCCGGTCTCGAACACCTCGCACACCGGGCAGAGCACACCGGCCTCGAAGCACGGCTTCGCGGAGCCGTGCATCACAGCGTGGCAGGAGGTCGCCTCGTCATCGAAGCCGGGCGATCCGTACCGCGCGCGCGCCGCGGCGTTCATGTAGACGATCCGGAACGAACGGGAGATCACGAGCACCGGATCCGCGACCGCGTCCAGTATCCGCGAGGGTTCGAGCGGGGGCGCGTCGCGCGCCTGGCCGTCATCCACGATGCACCGCCCTCTTCATTCGATCTCCGTGGGCGCGCACGTCGAGACCCCAGCGCCGACGATGCGCTTCCCGGACTCCGGGATGTACAGCTCGACGTCGCCGGACTCGGCGTCGACCTTGTAGACGTTCGTCGAGGTGTCGAGCGCCGACTCGTAGAACACGTAGAACGCGGCGCCCCAATAGGCGAACGCCCACGCGGACGGCGAGTTCGAGAGATCCGAGAGCGGGTACGTCGTGAGGAGCGAGGCGTTCCCCTTGTCGATGCGCGAGACGTGCGGCGTCGCCGCGGACGGGAAGAAGCCCCAGAGCTCGCCGAGGCCGTTGCCGGTCAGCTCCGGATCGCCGCTGATCGAGCCGACCACGTCGACGATCCAGTCGCCGCCGATCGTCGCGAGGCTCGTGCCGTCGGCGATGTACAGCGTCTCGTCCCAGGTGTCGCCGCCGTCGGTGGCGTACCCCATGCCGAACACGCCGAAGCCGCTCTGGCCCGTGACGTACGGCGTCGCGGTGCACGCCGCGTTCGACGTGCTCACCTCGAAGATGTCGCCGTTCTGGAACAGCACGTACGCGACGGCGTCGCGCGTGACCGCCATGGAGTACGGCGAAGAGCCGTTTCCGCAGTCCACGGTGCCGATGAGATCGAACACCTTGGTCGGCGGCTCGAACCTGTAGAGCGAGTTGTCCGAGTCGACGACGTACACGACCTTGGCCGCCTCGGAGCAGCCGTCGTCCGTGTCCCCGTCGGAATCCGAGTCGGAGTCGGAATCAGAGTCCGAGTCGCCGTCGGAGCCGGGATCGCGCGCGGCGTCGTCCCCGCAGGAGGAACCGAGCGCCGCCGCGAACGAAACGGAGAGCAGGCCCGCGATCAGGTGCGTTCTTCTCATGTCGCCCCCTAGAATTTTGTGAACGTGAGCGCCAGCATGAGGCTCACGTAGTCGAACTCGGCCCACGGGTCGTTCTCGAGCTTCGCGTAGTTGAGCTGCAGGCCGAGGCCGAGCCCCTTGTCGTTGTCGCCGAACCACTCCTTGCCGACGCCGATCGTCACGCCCGGGCCCTGGAACGACTGATGCTTCTCCCCGCGCTCCGCGCTACACAGCACGCCCGGAAGGTACAGGATCAGCCCGACGAAGCGGAGCTGGGCGGTCGCGTAGAAGTCGTAATCGGTGAAGTAGTACGAAAGGCCGCCGCCCACGCCGAACAGCGTGAAGCCCATCTCCGTCGGCTCGTCCGCGCGCAGGATCATCCGCTCCCATACTCCGCCCACGTGGATTCCGATGTCCTTGAAGCCGCCGCCGAAGTCCATCGAGACGTTGAGCGCCGGCGAGTCGTGACTGGGCTCGTCGACGCGCCGCAGCCCGATCGCCGGGGCGAGCGTTCCGTCGCCGAAGATCCACGCATAACCGAGCCCGAGCGTGAATCGGAACAGGAACCCCTTGTGATCCTCGCGCCCCTCGTCGTCCGCCTTCTCCTCCGGCGCCGGGGCGCTCGCCTCCGCCGCAGGCGCGGGAGCTTCCGCCGCAGGGGGCGCCGGCGCGGTTGTCGATTCTTGAGCGTCAGCCGAGCCCGCGGCGAGGAGAAGCGCCGTCGTGAGAATCGCGCGGACCGCGGTCACGGGGCACCGCACGTATCACCCCCCACGTCCATATCCATGTCGATGTCGATGTCGATATCGATATCGATATCCACATCGACGTCTATGCTCGCCGGCTTGGGCGGGAGGCAGGCCGTCAGACGCTCGTTCATGGCGCACCCCGTGCAACCGCCGGTCGACGTCTCGCACAGCTCGCAGGACGGATCCCCCATCCCGTTGTCGGGCCTCCAGCAGTACATGACCCCGGAATCGTCGCCGCACCACGTCGCAGCGAGCACCAATCGAGTCTCGTCGACCCACCCGAGATAGCACACTCCCTTGTCCGCCGTGTACTTGTCGCCGCGCCATGTCGCGAACAGCACGGGAACCGCGGACCCCGTGACGTCCGCCGCGATCAACCGTACGTCCTCCTTGAGCGCGTCGAGATCGATGTCGAAGGACGCGTCGCCCTCGAAGTAGGCCGCGGCGGTGAGATCCACCTCGATCTCGTCGGTGGAGAACGCCGGGATGCCGGCCCACCCCGCGAAGTCGCCGTCGAACGAGAAGGAGACGAGCTCGTCGATCGAGAGATCGAGCGAGAGATCGAGCACGCCGTTCAGGAAGTCGCCGATGCGGCTGAGGTTGATGCGCGGGTCGTCGCAGCAGCCCCACGTGGTGGCCAGCGCTGCCGCGAGCAGGACCGCCGCGCGGATCGCGATCACCCGTTTCCGTGGCGAACGTCTTGTCGTTTCCATTCGGCGAGTATACCCCAAGATCGCCGGGGGAACAGGCGGGTCACTGCGGCGGATCGACGGGGCCGCCCGGCCAGTCGCGGGCGCAGCGGAAGCCGGACATGATCAGCCGGAAGGTGCCCGGGTGGTGCACGCGGTTCGCGGCGCGCAGCCCCGGCCCGCCGTAGTTGAAGGCGCCGCCGCGCAGGACGTGGTCACAGCCCTCCGGGATCGGGTTCTTGCCCGTGAAGCCGAACAGCATCTTGCGGCGCAGCTCGTCCTGGGCCGCCCGGATCTGCGGGCAGGTGCCCGGGATCCCGCGATCCGCGGTCGGCCGGTGGTAGGCGTACGGGTCGTACAGATCCGCGACCCACTCCCAGACGTTCCCCGCGAGATCGAGGTGCCCGTATGGGCCGGCGCCGTCGGGGCGGCTGCCGACGTCCTCGGTGATGACGCCGCCGAACACGGCGAGCTTCGGCTCCGCCGCCTGCGAGCCCCACGGGTACTTGCGACCGTCGGACCCCCGCGCCGCCCGCTCCCACTCCGCCTCGGTGGGCAGCCGCTTCCCCTTCCACGCGCAGAACGCCTCGGCGTCCTCGTGGGACACGCCGCTGATCGGCCGATCGGGCGTGCGGAACGCCTCGTCCGGGCCGAAGCCGTTGTCGACGCTCGACTGCGTGTCGTGCGGCCGGCAGGCGTTCGCCGCCTCGCACTCGCGGTACGCCGCGTTCGTCACCTCGGTGCGATCGAGCAGGAACGGCGCCACGGTCACGGTGTGCGCCGGCTGCTCGTCGCCCTCGCCGATCCTGTTCGAGCCCATCGTGAACGCGCCGCCGGGCACGCCGATCATTCCTTCGGGGATCGGGGCCGGCTTCGGCTCCGACTTTGACGTGTCCGCCTTCGCTGTCCCCTCCGGGGCCAGCTTCGGCGCGATCTGATCCGCGCTGAACGCCGTAGATGGGGTCGCGCCTGGACCGGAGAAGGCGTGCGCCTCTTCTGCGTCCGAAGACGAGCAAGCGGCGAGGTTGATCCCGGAGACGAAGAACGGGGCGAGGAAAAAAACGAACGTGTCGGGGCGACACACAGGCCACCTACGACGAAATGCCCAACCGGGGTTCGGCCCGCGCATCGTTACTTCAGCGCTTCCGCGCCCGCCTTGGCGAAGTTGCGGCCGTAGCGGACGCGATCGTGGGCCTCGGCGGGCAGCGACGTCGCCCCGTCGACGACGAGCGCGGCGATCTCCTGGCCGACGCCGGGCCCGAGCATGAACCCCTGGCCGCACATGCCCACCGCGAGCGCGAGCCCACCGATCTCCGGGACGTTGTCGATGATCGGCGTCCCGTCCGGCGTCATCGGGTAGAGGCCGCGCCACACGCGCCGCACGAGCAGGTTCCGCATCCGCGGGATGAGCGTGATCATCCGCGCCGCCAGGATCGGCAGGAACTCCGAGGTCGACTCGCGGTTCACGCCGTAGAACAGCTCCTTGGGCGTGTAGCAGAAGATGATCTGCCCCTCGTCGTTCTGCCCGAAGTAGAAGTTCGCGGTCTTGCCCTCCGGGCCGGGCCGCATGTCCACGACGAGCGGCGCGAGGAACGGCGCCACCGGCGCCGTGATCCCCGCCTCGTGGGAGTCGGGCTGCACCGGGATGTCGATGCCGAGCAGGCGCCCGTGCTCCGCCGCCTCGGCGCCCGCCGCGATCACGACCGCGCCGGCCGCGTGCTCGCCCTTGTCCGTCACGACGCCGCGGACAAGGCCCGCCTCCACGCGGTACCCTTCGACGCGCTCGTTGAACCGGAACTCGGCGCCCAGCGCCTGCGCCGCGCGCTGGAACGCGACCGAGACCTTCAGCGGCGAGAGCTGCCCGTCGCCCGGCGAGTACGTCCCGCCGCGCAGCCCCCGGCGCTCGATGCCCGGGATCAGCTCCGCCATCGCGGCCGCGTCGAGCCAATCGATGTTCAGGTCGAACTTGCGCTGGATCGGAAAAAGGCCGCGCAGCTCTCGCTCGAGCGGCTCGTCGTACACCGGGTACGCGTAGCCGCCGGGCTTCCAGCCGACGTCGACGCCGGTGCGCGCCTTCCACGTCGTCATCTCCGCGAGGCTGCGGTTGCACAGCACGATCTTCGCGGGATCCGAGTGCGTGGCGCGGATGCCGCCGATCGCGGCCTTGTTCTGGCCCTGCCCCACCGCGGGGCAGCGCTCGAGCACGAGCACCTTGAGCCCGCGCTTCGCGAGGTGGTACGCGCACGGCACGCCGACGCTGCCGCCGCCGACGACGATCGCGTCGAACGTCGGCCTAGTCATCGCCGCCCTCCCTGCCGCCCGGACCCGCGGCGAAGCTGCCGAGCGGCACCTCGGCGATGAGCGGGCGGATCGTGCCGGGCGTGATCTCGGCGGGCGAGAGCCCCTCCTCGCGGTAGAGGCGGGCGACGAGCTCGGCGCAGGTCTTGCCGCCGCACCCGCCCATGGTCGGCCGCACGAGCGCCTTGAGCTGGTTCACGTCGCGGACGCCCGCGCGGATCTCGCGGACGATGTCGCTGCGCCGCACGCGCTCGCACCGGCAGACGATCGGATCCTCCGCGTCCGTCGGGAGGTCGGTCGCGGTCGGGATCGACGGGCCGCGGATCCGGAAGCCGGCGACGCCAAGCCGCTCGGCGAACGGCACCTCGACGAAGAGGAGGCGCCGCCGATCCTGGTCCTTCCTCTCGCGCACCGCGACGATCCGGCCGGCGCCGACGGGCTCGCCGTCCATGCCGACCGTCGCGACCTCGTCGCCGAGCGAGGCCCGATCGTCGCCGAACTCGAACGGCAGCACGACCAGCGCGAATTCGCGGGCCGGATCGTAGTCCTCGCACACGAGGTTGATGGCGAGCCCCGGGCAGACCGCGACGCAGGTGCCGCAGCCGAGGCAGCCCCTCTCGTAGCGCGGCAACCCCATGACGCCGTCCATGGAGATCAGGTTCTGCGGGCACGACGCCACGCACGGATCGCAGGGGATCTCCTGCACGCAGCGGAGGACGGGGTACACGCGCTCGGCGACCTCGGGCGGCGCGAGCGTGGACGTCTTCCCGGGCCGGCTGCGGAGGATCGCCGCGAGGCGCTCCCAGTGCTCGGGGATCTCGACCTCCGCCCCGAGCGCGCGCGCCATCCGCCTCCCGGCGATCCGGCCCGAGAAGATCGCGGCGGACGCCTCCGCGACCTCCTCGGCGTCGCCGGCGGCCCACACCTTGATGCCGTACCCGCGCGCCTTGGCGAGCAGCTCGTCGACCGGGGCGAGCCCGACGGCGATGAGCAGCGTGTCTGCCTCGAACGTCCGCTCCGTGCCCGGGATCGCCCGGAACCGCTCGTCGATCCGCGCGATCGTCACGCGCTCGAGCGTCTCGCGGCCGGCGGCCTTGATCACGGTGTGGCTCGTCCAGATCGGCACGCCGAGCCGGCGCAGCTTGTCCGCGTGGACCTTGTAGCCGCCGCACTCGGGGAGCGCCTCGACGAGCCCGACGACGTCGATGCCCGCCTGGAGCGCGTGGTAGCCGCCTATCAGCCCGACGTTGCCGCCGCCCAGGATGAACAGCCGCTGCGACGCGCGGATCCGGTCGCGGTTGACGAGCGTCTGGAAGGCGCCCGCGCCGTACACGCCCGGGAGATCGCAGCCCGGGAACGAGAGCGCCTTCTCGCGCGCGCCGGTCGCGACGAGGATGTTCTCCGGCGTCACGAGCCGGTACCCGCCGGGCGTCGCCACCCCGACCTTGCCGTCCCAGAACACGCCTATCGCCGTGGACTCGGTCCAGGCGCGGACGTTCGGCAGCGCCGCGACGTCGTCGGCGAGCAGGTGCCCGATGTCGATGCCGCGCGTGCCGGCCCAGCAGTCGGCCACGGAGCCAAAGAACTGGTGCGTCTGCAGCGTCAGCTTGCCGCCGAGCTCCGGCTTGTCGTCGACGATCAGCACGTCTATCCCGGCGCGCCCGAGCTCGATCGCGGCGCACAGCCCGGCCGGGCCGCCGCCGAGCACGAGCACCCGGGTGCGGACGTCCTCGGGCCTCCTCGCCTCGCCCGGCGCGTCGTCCGGCGCGAGCGGCGGCGTCCCCTCGACGCTCTCCACGCGCATCCCCGGACGGATCCGGGTCATGCACGACTTCACCGCGCGGCCGTCGGCGAGCACCGTGCACTGCGAGCACTGGCCGTTGGCGCAGAAGATCCCCTGCGGCCCGCGATCGCGGCGGTGGTGCCCGAAGACCGAGATCCCCGCGGCGAACAGCGCCGACGCGATCATCTCGCCGGGCCGCGCGGCGATCTTCCGCCCGTTGAAGGTGAGCTCGACCGCCGCCTCGTCGGGCGGCGCCGCGAGGATCGGGTGGGAGGTGATGCGCCCTCCCATCGCGGCGTCGGGCTCCTTCCGGGGAGCGGGCCCAGCTGCGCCCGCCGAGTACGCGTCTTGCGCGTCGAGGAGGAGATCGCGCTCGGCCGCGTCCAGGGCGACGCCCCGCTGCGCCGCGAGCCAGTCGATCACGGCGCGCGCGTCGTCGATCGAATCCGTCGGGCGGTCGGCCGGGTACGTCTCCTTCAGCGGAGTCGGTGGGATCTCGGCGCGGACCGCCTCGATCGCGCGGATCGGCCCCTCGCGCCCCCTCTCCGGATCGACGAAGCGGATCCGCCCCTCCCCGAGCCCGAGGCGCGCGACGAGCGCGTCCAGCCCCGGCGCGAGGCCGCGCACGCGGTCCTCGGCGCCGTTCAGGCGGCACGTCTCCTGCTGCCTCCCGAGGACGAGCACGCCGTCGAAGCCGCGCGCGATCGCTCCGAGGATCATCGCCGGACCCGCGCCGCCGGCGCACGGGAGCTCCATCGCCGTCGCGCCCTCGGGGACGCGCTCGCCCCCGCGGACGAAGAGGCCGGATCTCGCGCACGCGATCACGAGCAGCCCGCCCCGCCTGGCCGGGATGCCGCGCTCTGCGCCCGGGTGGCGGATCGCGCCTCTCGGGCACGCCCCGACGCAGACGCCGCAGCCGCGGCAGGCGC
>JALNZK010000018.1:8377-63343 GCA_023229365.1 Pseudomonadota bacterium
GATCTCCGCGGACGCCGGCGCGGCCCGCCGGAAAACGACCCGCGGCACCGAGAACGGACACGCCTCCTCGCAGGCGCCGCACGCGTCGCAGCGCGCGGCGTCGACGGCGCACACGGCGACCTCGCGCCCAGAGACCTCTCCCTTGTCTGCAGGAGCTTTCATTGAGCACACTTTTGACCTATTTTCTTTCGAACGCAAGACGGCGCGGCGCAACAAATCGAGTGGAGGAGGCATCGCATGAAACGTACCGAATTCCGGTTGACGCTCGCGCTCCTCGCCGGCCTCGCGGCGCTCGCGCCGGCCGTCGCCTCGGCCCAGGGCGAGGCGGCGGACGCCGGGACCGAGGAGGAGGCCTACCAGGAGGAGGAGTACCAGCCCGGACCGGCCGCGGCCCCGATCCCCGCTCCTGCTCCGGAACCTTCCCCTGCCCCGGCCCCAGCCCCGGCTCCTCCGCCTCCCCCTCCTCCTCCTCCGTCCAACTGGTCCACTTCGTCCACTCCGTCCACTTCGTCCACTCCTCCCGCTCCCCCTCCCGCCCCTCCTCCGCCCGCCCAGAAGCCCCAGCCGCTCAACAAAGACGGGACGATTTCCGAGGACGGCGGGAAGGACGAGGACGAGGACGGCCCGTTCGCGTGGTTCTCGGTCGCGCCCGAGGTCGGCCTCGCGATCTATCCGGCCGCGGACATGACGATCCAGGGCATCCAGCTCACGATCAACAGGCGCATCGGCTTCGTCGGCAAGTTGCACCTCGATCTCGGCGGCGCCGGCCTGTCGGTCGATCTCGCGCCGCTGATCGAGGCCGAGGGGAGCGGCTCTTTCAAGCTCGACGGGAGCCAGGGAATCGGCGGCGGCATGGGCGGCGACTACGTCGGGTTCGGCGGCGAGCTGAGCATCCTGTACAAGTTCCGCGCCAAGAGCTTCTTCCCGCACATCGGGATCGGCTTCCACGGCACCTACCTCACGAGCGACGCGCTCGAGTACGGCTCCGAGCTGTTCGGCCGCATCCCGATCGGGTTCACGTGGTACATGGCCGAGAACATCGGCCTCGTGTTCGAGCTCGGCATCATGTACGGCGTGACCGGCATCCGGTGGAAGTTCACGGACGCCATGAAGGCGGCGCTGCAGGCCGATCTGGAGGAAGAGTACGGCATCCCAGCGGGGACCGAGCTGCCCGACGACAAGGACGAGCTCGACGCGTTCCTCGCGGAGCACGACCTGGAGGACGATCCGGACATCAAGGAGAAGCTCGTGCAGTCGATCGCCGGGAAGACCCTCCAGTTTGGCGACGGCTTCGGCTTCGACTTCATGCTCGGCCTGAGGTTCCCGTAGCTGCGGGGGGATGATTTCGCCGCGAGATGCGTTACGTTGTCAGTGCAAGAGGAAAGGGGGAATCATGAGAACCGAGCACCTTTCACGAATCGCCCTGGCCGCCGTCGTCGCGCTCGGGCTCGGCGCCTCGGCGTGCGCCGCCGGCAAGGTCAAGATCACGAAGACCGCGAAGACCATGATAGGGGACGAGGTCGTCCAGTGGGACGGCAGCAACAAGGCGGCGGCGCCGGGCGGCTACAACCAGGCCGCGCTGAAGAAGTGGCTGAAGAAGTCCGGCATCGAGCCGAAGAAGCTCGCGATCGCGATCACCCGCGACGTCCGCGCCTGCGACCTGAACGGCTCCAACGTCGAGGTCGCCGGCAGCTACGACTACGACGGGTTCAAGGCGGAGTTCGACTACATCCTGAACGAGCACCACGCCGTGCCGATCCCGATCGACACGCCCGCGAACGTCGTGAAGCGGTGCAACCAGACCGCGTCCAAGTCGCTCTCCATGGGGATTGCGCGATCGCTGCGCGACAACGAGAAGCTGTAGGTTCGCTATCGAAACGTGCGGTCCGCCCGGCTCTCGGCTATAATCGCCCCTTGCCTTTGCGCTGCCAAAGGGAGGGAAACAAGATGAAATCCTTGATGCTCGCGACGCTCGTCCTCGCGCTGGCCGCGTTCGGCTGCAACCGCGTCGGCCCGACCGCGTACGCCGCGGACGGCGGCACGGACAGCGACACCGACACCGACAACGACACGGACGTCGACACGGACGCCGACACGGACGTCGACACGGACGCCGACACGGACGTCGACACGGACGCCGATTCCGATTCCGACTCGGACGGCGATTCCGATTCCGACTCGGACGGCGATTCCGATTCCGACTCCGATTGCCCGTACGACTGCACGTGGTCCGACGAGTGCTGGGGGAGCGGCGGCTGGGTGATCGACGGCTACCACTGCGACGACCCGGATCTCTCGTGCTGCGTCTATGAGGAGATGTATTGCCCGTACGAGTGCCTCGGCGAGACGGCTTGCAACAACGCCGGCGGCGAGATCGACTGGTCGTACGATTGCGACCTCGGGTACTGCTGTTACCTCGAGGATCCGCCGCCGGACTGCCCGGAGCAGTGCCTGAGCCCGATGCAGTGCTCGAACGGCGACGGCACGCAGCTCTCCGGCTACCTTTGCCCGTACGGCGTCTGCTGCGAGCTCCCGGATCCGCTGCCCGAGTGCATCTACGACTGCGTCGATCCCGGCACGTGCGTCTCCTCGGGCGGCGTGACGCACCCCGAGTACGCCTGCGATCCCGCCGGACAGTGCTGCGACCTCCCCGACCCCGAGGAGTGCCCGTACGACTGCATGTGGTCCGACGAGTGCTACGCGAGCGGCGGCTGGGTGGTCGAGGGCTACGACTGCGGCTCGGACGAGCTCTCGTGCTGCTACCTCGAGGAGATGACCTGCCCGTACGAGTGCTACCCCGACGAGGAGTCCTGCTACGACGCGGGCGGCTTCGCGATGCCCGAGTACACCTGCGACGCCTCCACGGGGATGGGCGCGTGCTGCTACGTCGAGTGGATCCCCGAGCCGTGCCCGTACACCTGCGTCATCGACTTCCTGTGCTCGTGGTTCGGCACGACGTACTACGAGTACTCCTGCGACTCCGGCGTGTGCTGCGACTTCTGAGCCCGCGGCAAAAGACCGAGGGTCTTTCCGGGGCGTTCGTGATAGAGTGAGCCGCTCTCGCTGGAAGAGCTCTTGCCGTTTTCATCGACACAGACAGGAAGTGTGAACGATATGACGAACAGCATAGGTCCGCAGGCTCACAACGGCAGGGTCTTCCTCGATCCCGCGCACAGCATCACCGGCCTGCCCGCGCGGACGGTCGGCGACTTCTGGCAATGGGCCTACTCCGACGTCCTCTCGAACCGGAACCGCTCGATCTTCGCGGAGTACCTCGTCGGCGTCGCGCTCGAGTCGGTCGAGAGCCCCCGCGTGGAGTGGGACTCGGTCGATCTGCGCTACCGCGACGCCAAGATCGAGGTGAAGTCCGCGGCCGACGGCCCGATCTCGAACGGGGACCCGGCGAAGCTCCACTTCAGCATCCGGAAGTCGACGTCCATGGAGCCCGCGGAGGGCGAGGCCGGCGGCGAGGCCGCGCGCTTCGTCGATGTCTACGTCTTCTGCCACTACCTGGAGCACGCCGAGGAGCGGACCGACCCGCTCGACGCGGCCGCGTGGGACTTCTACGTCGTTTCGACCAAGACGCTGAACGCGAAGTTCGGCGAGGCGAAGTCGATCGCGCTCGGCTCCCTGCAGCGCCTCGCGAAGGCGTGCAAGTTCGACGCGCTCCGGGCGCGGGTCGACGCCGCGGTCACGCGGATGGATTGAGGCGGGTGATTGACATTACTCAACCTATTGAGTTATTTTACTCGATACATTGAGTAGTTTTCGATGACCGCGGTATTCAGACGCTCGATGTTCCCGGCTCTCCTCGCCCGGCTCGAGGAACCGCGTCGCTTCATCCAGGCGTTGGCCGGCGCTCGCCAGACCGGAAAGACGACGCTCATTCACCAGCTCCTCGAGGCGCACCACGGCCCCGGTCACTACGCGACCGCCGACGAGCCTGCGCTCAAGGATCGCCACTGGATCGAGCAGCAATGGGAGATCGGGCGCGCCGCGGCGCGCAAGGGTGAAGGCGCGGTGCTGGTGCTCGACGAGATCCAGAAGCTCCGGGATTGGTCCGAGACGGTCAAGCGGCTGTGGGACGCCGACACCGCGGCGAGGCTGCCGCTGCGGGTCATCGTGCTCGGATCCGCACCGCTGCTCGTACAGACAGGGCTCTCCGAGAGCCTCGCCGGGCGCTTCGAGGTGATCCGCGTCCCGCACTGGTCCTACGCCGAGATGCGGGAGGCGTTCGGCTGGTCACTCGATCAATTCGTCTTCTACGGCGGCTACCCGGGCGCGGCGCCGCTGGTCGACGAGCCGGAGCGCTGGCGGCGGTACGTGCTGGACTCGCTCATCGAGCCCACGATCTCGCGCGACGTCCTCCTGCTCTCCCGCGTGGACAAGCCGGCGCTCCTCCGCCGCGTCTTCGAGCTCGGGTGCGGCTACTCGGCGCAGGTGCTGTCGTACACGAAGATGCTCGGCCAGCTGCAGGACGCCGGCAACACCACGACCCTCGCGCACTACCTCGAGCTCCTGAAGGCCGCGTGCCTCGTCGAAGGGCTGGACAAGCACGCCGGCCAGAAGGTCCGCAGGCGCGGCTCGAGCCCGAAGCTCCAGGTACACGACAACGGGCTGGTCAGCG
This sequence comes from Pseudomonadota bacterium, assembly GCA_023229365.1. Taxonomy (NCBI): domain Bacteria; kingdom Pseudomonadati; phylum Pseudomonadota; species Pseudomonadota bacterium. The sequence goes on from JALNZK010000018.1 coordinate 13,005, forward strand.
CGCAGCGGGAGCTCTCGTTCGAGGAGGCGAGGCGCGACGGCGCGGCGTGGGGCAGGCTCGTCGAGTCGGCGGTCGGCGCGCGGCTCGTCAACGCGTGCCTCGGGACGCAGGTCGCGGTGCGCTGGTGGGCGAGCGGCAACGCCGAGGTCGACTTCGTGCTCGTCAAGGGCGAGAAGGCGGTCGCCATCGAGGTGAAGAGCGGCCGCAGCCGCGGCAAGCTGCCCGGGATGGAGGCGTTCTCGCGGAGCTTCGACGTGCACCGCAAGCTGCTCGTGGGCGGGGACGGGATCCCGCTGGAGGAGTTCATGGAGGCGGGGGTGGAGGAGTTTTTCTGAGGGGGAAGCTGAGGAAGGGAAGCGACGTCCCCTATCTCCGCCTAGAGACCCAGATCATCCAGCGTCGCCACTCTCCGCATTCTCCCCTTGGATTCGTAGGGTTCGGGGAAGTCCTCGTCCCCTTCGTACCACTCCTCCCCGTCACCCAACGCCTCTTCGATCTGGAACTCGTCGGCGCCGATGATCGCATACTTAAAGTCGAAACTGTTGTAGTCGCTGCTGTACCACGCCTGCGCCGAGATCGTGTCGCCGTCGTAGCTCCAAGCGGGCCATTCCTCCGTGATCTCGATCTGGAATATGTCGTACGGGGGCTCGTCGATCCGGTAGCACTCGTATTGCTTACCGTCTTCCGCAAACACCACGCCATACAGGTGTTCAGGATCGCAGGGCTCTTCCGCGGTGCCCTCGGTTTCGCAGGAAAGCCAGCAGCCGTGGAGGAACGAATGATCGGCATCCGTGTCGGTATCCGTGTCCGTATCCGTATCCGTGTCCGTGTCCGTATCCGTGTCGGTGTCGGTATCGGAGTCGGAGTCCGAATCGGTGTCGGAGTCGGAGTCCGTGTCGGAATCTGAGTCCCCGTCGGAATCGGAGTCTGAACCGCCATCGTCCTGGCAACCGAACAGAACTCCAACATTCCAGAAGAAGATCAAACCCATTGCCCCCAGCTTCATGGTTTCCATCGATTCCCTCTTTCTGCCGAACCTTGAGCCCGGCTACGATGCTCTTCGACAGCCCATCAATTTGTATCAATTATTGTCTGATTGACGCAAGCGTCCTGCGGAAGCGGTCCTCTACGGAACCACGCAATACTGAATGTCGCAGTTGTCGTTCGGGCACCACTCATCATGCTGAGCGGTGTCGTAACATGAATACGTGCACAGTCCATCCGGACACGCGGCGTCGCTGAGGCCACCTACCCCGTCCACGCTGCACATCCCCACGTCGCTCGTGCAGTCGGCGCCGAAGCTGTAGTACGCGTAGCACGTCGTCATGGGCGTCCAGACGAGCGCGGGGGTGGTCGGCGTGTTGCGCGTCTCGCACGCCATGCCGTTTGCTGGTGCCGCTGCCGTGGTGCACGTGCGCAGGCACACGAAGTGCGTCGAGCCGGTCAGATCCTGGGCGCAGGCGTAGCCGGTCGGGCAATCGCCGACGGTCACGCACTCCCACGTCGGCGGGTCCGCGTCCTCGGGATCGACCCAGCACGTGCAGGTGTGGTCCGGCGTGCACACGCCGAGCGGCGATTCGCCGTCTTCGCGGCAATCCGCGTCGTCCAGACACTCGACGCACGTGCCGGCCTCGCCCGCGGTCTCGGCGTAGCAGATCGGCGCCCCCGGCAGGCACGTGTCGCACGAGTCGCCGCAGTGCTCGGCCGTGTCGCACGTCACGCATTCGTGGTCGTCGCACCACTCGCCCGCCGCCTCGCAGCCGTTCTCCTCGTCGCAGTCGAGCGGCGTGCCGCAGCCGTTGTCGTCCGTGCCGCAGTCCCAGCCGAGATAGTCGCAGTCCGGGTCGGGCTCGCACGTGTCGGTGTCCGCATCGGTGTCCGTGTCCGTGTCCGTGTCCGTGTCCGTGTCCGTGTCGGTGTCCGTGTCGGTGTCCGTGTCGGTGTCCGCGGCGCCGCCCGGCTCGACCTCGTCGAGATCGGCGAACGTGCCGCAGGAGGCGAGGAGCAGCGAAAGGAGCAACGGTCTCCGCATCCTAGAACCTCCCCTCGAGCGCGAGGCCGCCGCCGTTCGGCAGTGCAAAGGGCGCGAGCGCAACCCCCTCCCCTTGCCCTCCCCCGCCGGGGGAGGGTTGGGTGGGGGCGAAATCCGTGAAGAACCCCATGACGGTCGTGGCCGCAGCCGCCGCGATCGCGAAGCCGAGCAGCACGCGATCCGCGACCTGGAGCCTATGCGCCGCGTCCCAGTCCGCCTGGGAGCGCTCGGCCGCGCTCTCGTCCTTCAAGCCCTTGTACCGAGCGTACGTCGCGATGTCGGTCGCCGCGTACGCCACGACGAGCGCGCCCGCGACCCCCACACCGGTCCAGAAGATCGCGGGGCGGAGCGGTCGTGGAGAATCGGAGGCGCCTGGGACGGGGGCAGCCGGTGGGACGGGGGCAGCCGGTGGGACGGGGGCAGGCTGGGACTGCGGGGACAGCTGGGACGGTTGCGACCCGGCCGAGGAGTCTCCGGGCTGCGAAGCCGGCTTCTGCAACGTCAACGCCACGGTGCCGCGCACCCACTCGAGCACCACGAAGAAGCCGGCCGTGCGCTCGTCCGTCACCGCCGCGCGCCGCGCGTGGACGATCTCGACGCGGTAGCTCGTGTGCTCGTCGTCGGTCACGGAGACCGCGATCGCCTCGTCGGCGTCGAGCGCCTCGGCCACGGCCTCGAGGCACGCCCGCTCCTTCGCCGAGGCCGCGCACGCCGGGCTCCGCCTCACGGCGTCCGTCACCGCCGCGCCGCGCACGACCTCGAACCCGGCCTGGATCGCGCCCTCGGCGACCTTGTCCTCGACCTGCCGCGCGGCGTCCGCCGCCTCGCCGGGCTGGAGCTGCACGTACTCGACCGGCACGATCGCCGCCTTCGCCGCGCCCGCCGCCGCGGGCGCGAGGATCAGGATCAACCCCGCCAGGATCGCATGTCCGCGCATCGGTCCATGGGTACGTCATTTCTTGCCGTGGATCAAACATCCGCGGTTAAATGGCCGCCATGGATCAACCCTCCAGCACCCGCGCGCAGCGCGTCGCCTGGTGCTTCTACGACTTCGCGAACTCCGCGTTCCCGACCGTGATCGTGACCGCGGTGTACGTGCTCTACTTCAAGGGCGTCGTGGCCTCCGGCACGTCCGGCGAGTCGGACCGGCTCTGGGGCGCGGCGAACTCGATCGCCGCGGCGCTCGTGTTCCTCACCGCGCCGGTGCTCGGCGCCGTGGCCGACGTGTCGGGGCGCAAGCGGCTGTTCCTCGCGATCTACGCGTTCACCTGCGTCGCCGCGACCGCGCTCCTGTCGCTCACCGGGCCGGGCACCGTGGCGTTCGCGCTCGTCGCGTTCGTGATCGCCGCGGTCGGGTTCGAGGGATCGTGCGTGTTCTACAACGCGTTCCTGCCCGAGCTCGTGCCCGAGGATCGGATGGGGCGGCTGTCCGGCGCGGGCTGGGCGCTCGGCTACGTCGGCGGGCTGATCTGCCTGCTCGCGGTGCTGCCGCTCGCGGAGCGCCACACGGCGCTCGTGCCGCTCGTCGTCGCGGCGTGGTTCCTCGTCTTCTGCCTGCCGAGCCTCGCGCTCCTGCGCGACGCCCCCGTGCCGGCCCGCGATCCGGGGGGACCCTCGCTCCTCGCGCTCGGCGCGCGGCGCTTCCGTGACACGCTCCTTCGGCTGCGCGAGCACCGCCCCCTCGTGCGGTTCCTCACCGCGTACTTCCTCTTCGAGAACGCGATCGTGACGGTCATCGTGTTCACCGTGGCGTTCACGGGCGACACGCTGAAGTTCGGCATGACCGAGAACATCATCCTCATCATGGTGATGAACGCGATCGCCGCGCCCGGCGCCCTCGCCTTCGGCTTCCTCGCGGACCGCGCCGGGTGCAAGCGCACGCTGGTCGCCACGCTCGTCATGTGGCTCGCCGTCGTGGCCGGCGCCGAGATCGCCGCGTGGCCGGGGCTGTTCGGGATCGAGGGCGCCAAGTCGTTCTTCTGGGGCGTGGCGGTGCTCGCGTCGCTCTGCATCGGCGCGTCGCAGGCCACGGCGCGGACGCTCGTGGGCAAGCTCGCGCCGGCCGGCCGATCCGGCGAGTTCTACGGCTACATGGCGTTCACCGGGAAGGGCTCCGCGATCCTCGGGCCGGTCGTCTTCGGCGCCGTGTCGGCCGCGACCGGGAGCCAGCGCGCGGCCGTGCTCACGATAGGGGTGTTCTTCGTGGTGGGGCTGGTGCTGCTGCTCCGGGTGAAGGAATCCAGGGTCGACGCAAGCGTCGCCCCTACTGCGAGACTCTGACGCGCTGCACGACGACGTTGAGGTGCTCTCCCTGGTGGATCACCTCGAGCATCACGACCGTGCCGAGGCGCCCCTGGATGGCGGCCTTCGCCTGCGCGACCGACTGGACCGGCGTGCCGTCCACCGCGACGAGCCGATCCCCGACCGCGAGCCCGGCGCCCGCGACCTGCGAGCCGGGCTGCACCATCTTGACGATCACGCCGCCCGAGGGCCCGGTGCCGAGCTTGACGGGCAGCCCGCCCGGGCCGGAGGGCGAGCCCGTCACCAGGAGCTGATCGGTCTGGCCGAACTCCGGCGAGTACGACGTGCCCTCGGTCGCGGCGCCCTGCGCCGGCGCATCCTCGCTGTGGGTGATCGCGACGACGCCGAGCGGATCTCCCGACTCCTCGTCGCCCGGCTCCGCGCCCGCGTACTGCTCGCCGCCGAACGATCCGGGCTCGACGAGCGCCGGCCCCGCGGGCAGCGGCTCGATCACGAGGTCGTCGCCGGCGGGCGCCGGTGCCGCGATCGGCTCCCCGAGCACGAGCTTCACGTCCTCGGCCGCGGTCGCGCCTATCACCTGCGCGCGGATCGCGCCGTCGACCTCGGCGGTGACGTGGTAGGCGCCCCTGCCCGCGCCCTCGAGCACGAAGCTGCCGTCGCCCGCGGTGTTGCCGAGGATCACCTGCATGAGGTTCCGGCCGAGCGCGCGGGCGGTGATCGCCGCGTCCGGGACGCCGTACCCGCGCTCGTCTGTGACGCGGCCGCGCAGCGTCGACTCCGCCTCGGGCAGCGTCATCGACATCTCGAGCCGCTCGCCCGGGCGCCCGCGGATCGACGCGCCGGCCGGCACCCTGCCCTCCGCGATCGCCACGACCCGGAACGCGCCGGGCAGCCCCTTGAGCTCGGCGAACCCGTCGGTCCCGGTCTCCGCCTCGACGAGCAGATCCTCGTCGCGATCGTAGACCGACACGCGGGCGCTGCGGATCGGGTAGCCCGCCTCGTTCAGCGTCCGCAAGGAGACGGTGGTGCCGGGCTGCACGACGATCTCGGCGTCGGGCGGCTGCACCCCGGTCGAGAGGTCCAGGATCGCGGCCGTGGCCGTGACGAACTCCGGGTGCGAGGCCGAGAGGATGACCCGGCCCGCGGGCAGGCCGTCCACGGCGAAGCGGCCGTTCCCGTCGGTCGCCCGCCAGCCGCCGAGCGGCGGCGCCGGGAGATCCGGCACCGGGATCTGCGGGGGGCCCGCGAGCGCGGTGCCGTCGCGCGGCCCCGCGACGAGCCTCGGCCAGCCGCCCGCCGCGGCGGCGAGCACGTGCTCGAGGAACGCGTGCTGCCGCGAGCCCGAGATCGCTGTGCGCGCGTCGCCGAGCTCGAGCTGTGCCGCGATCGACGCCCCGGCGACGGGCACGCCGTCCCGCGTGCGGACGACGCCGCGCGCCTCGATCCCCCGCAGGAGCCGCACCGTCACCTCCTCCCCCGGGCCGATGGAGCGCGGCTCGGAGCGGACGTAGCCGGGCGCGAACGCCGCGACGACGTGATCGGGACGCAGGAGCCCGGGGATCCGCGCGCCGCCCTTCGGGTCCACCCGGGTCACGCGCTGCAGCATCGAGGCGGTCGCCGGGCCGACGGTCGCGATCGCGAGCCCGACGGGCGCGCCAGTGCCCGCGTCGAGGACGCGCAGCTTCGCGGGCGCCGACGCCGCGAGGCCGAGCACGACCTCGGCGCTCGGGCCGACCTCGACCGATATCGGCTCCTCGGCGACGTACGCGAGCGTGCCGTCCGCGGAGCGGGCCCGTACGAGGTAGAGGCCGGGCGCGAGACCGACGATCTCCAGGCGGCCGTCGTCCGCCGTGCGCGCCTCGCGCGCCGGCCACAGGCCGCTGCCGGCGAGCTGCACCTCGACCGGCCCGAACGGCCCTCCGTCCGGGCCTTCGAACCTGAGCTTGAGCCCGCCGCCCGGCTCGAGCGCGATGTCCGCGGCCGCTCCGCACGGCGTGCTCTCGAGGCTCCCCACCGCGCGCCCCTCGGCCCACGCCCAGATCTGGTAGGCGCCGTCGCGATCGACCCCGGGGAACGAGAAGCGCCCGTCCGCGCCGGTCGCGGCCGAGAGCGGCAGCTCCGCGGTGGCCCCCGGCTCGTCGAGGAACCGCAGCCGCACGATCGCGCCCTCGATGGGCGCTCCGCCCTCGTCGTGAACCGATCCCGAGTAGAGGCAGTCCCCCTCGAAAGGTCGCCGCGCGCCCGCCCCGGCGACGGAGCCGTCCGCCGCGGAAGCCGCCGTGATCGCCGCGCCGCCGTCCGGCCCGGCCGAGCCCGCGCCGCCCGGGCCGCCGCCGAGGACGCGGAACAGGATCGCCATGACGCCGGCTCCGAGCGCGATGCCCAGGGCCAGGATCACGAGCGTCCGGCGCGTCGAGGTCGACATGCCGAAAACGCTAACACGATTCCCTTCATCGAAAAGGCCATTTATTTCCGTTGATCGCCGCGCGCGGTCCATAACAGCAATGTCCCCCCTGCGCGGGGGCGTGCTATGTAGGGTTCCGCTCCCGCCGGGCGCCGCGCCCGCCGACGGAGCGCATTCATAGGATCGAACGATCTATCGGAGGATTGAAGCATGACATTCACCGAGGCGGCGCTCGCCGTGCTGGAGCGCGAGGGCCGGTCGATGCAGGTCAAGGAGATCGCGGAGAAGGCGCTCGCGTGGAACCTCCTGTCGCACGTCGGCAAGACGCCCGTGCAGACGATGTCCGCGCAGATCTCGGCGGCCGTGGCCAAGGGGCCGAGCAAGAGCCCGTTCGTCCGGGTCAAGCCGGGCGTGTTCGCGCTCGCGAGGTGGGACGGCAAGGCGCCCGGGCCGAGCAAGGCCCCGAAGGAGCCGCCGCAGCCCGCGAAGCCGCCGCAGCCCGCGAGGCCGCCGCAGCCCGCGAAGCAAGCGCAGCCCGCGAAGCAAGCGCAGCCCGCGAAGCAAGCGCAGCCCGCGAAGCAGCCGCAGCCCGCGAAGCAGCCGCAGCCTGCGAAGCAGCCGCAGGTCGCCGCCGCGCCGGAGGCGGACGGGAACGGTGAGCCCTCTGGACGGAAGAGGCGGCGCCGCAGGCGCAAGAAGCGCGGCGGGGAAGAGAGCTCCGCGGTCCCGCCGGCGCCCGCGCCGCAGCCGGAAAAGCAGGCTGCCGCGCAGGCCGAGACCGGCCCGCAACCCGCTTTGCGACCCGCTCCGCCGCCAGCGCCTCCTATCAAGCCCCGCGAGAACGGCGCGGACGAGCAGGACCTCGCGGACCGGATCGAGGCGTTCCTGCGCGGCCAGTCCCGGCCCGCATCGGTCGAGGCGATCGCCGAGCGCCTCGGCTTCCGGGGCCGCTCCGGCCGCCTGCTCGTCGAGGCGACGCTCGTCTCCGATCGGCTGGAGCAGGAGCAGCGAGGCGAGCGGCCGCGCTTCACCCAGCACCGGGGCGGGTTCTCCCTCGCCGAGCGCGAGGTGAGCGGCGAGATCATCGCCCTCGAGCAGCAGATCGCCGAGTCCGTGGCGCGGCTGCGGCGGCTCGCGGAGCAGAAGCTCGTCCGCAGGATGCGCTCGCTCGACCTCAAGTCGCTCGCCAAGCTCGTCGCGCTGTACCTCAAGCGGTTCGGCTTCGGCGAGGCGGAGCCGGTCGAGCGCGGCGGCGAGGACGAGCTGCACCTCTCGGTCCAGGACAGGCGCCGCGGCGGGCGGTTCCGCACGGCGATCGTCGTCCGGCGCGACGGTGGCCGGCCGCTCGCCGCCGACGCCGTCACCGAGCTGCGCGGCTCGCTGCACCACTACCTCTCGACGCGCGGCATGATCATCACCTCGGGCGGGATCTCGGACGAGGCGCGCGCCGAGGCGGAGGTGCAGAACCTCGCGCCGATCGCCCTCGTGGACGGCGAGTCGCTCGCCCGCGAGCTGATCCGCTTCGGCGTCGGCATCCGCGAGAGGAGCGTGCGGCTGCCGATCCTCGACGAGGCGCTGATAGGCGAGCTCGGGGGCTAGGCCAGGGCCGAGGGGGCGATGAGCGACCGCAGCGCCACGAGCAGCTTCACCTTCAGCGATCGGGAGATGCCGGTGCGCTTCGGCAGGTACCACCTGCTCAAGCGCCTGTCCGCGGATCCGGTCGGCGAGGAGTTCCTCGCCGCGTGGGGCGTCGACGAGGGCGTCGACCAGCTGCGCGTCGTGCGCTGCGTCTACCCGAAGATCGCCGAGGAGGTCGAGTTCGTCGGCCTCTTCTCGGAGGAGGCGCGCTCCCTCTCGCGGCTGTCGAGCGCGAACGTCGTGCGCGTCATGGAGGTGGGCCGCGAGGGCGACATCCCGTTCGTCGCCCGCGAGCACGTCGAGGGCGTGGCGCTCGACAGGCTCGTCTCGCTCGCGGCGGATCGCACGCTCCTGTGGCCGTGGGAGCTCGCCGCGCACGTGACCGCGGAGCTGCTGCGCGGCCTCGACTACGTCCACCGCCGCGAGGATCTCCACGGCCAGCCGATGGGGATGCGGCACGGCGACGTGCGGCCCGCGAACGTCCTCGTCTCGTTCAACGGCGAGGTGCGCCTCACGAACTTCGGCTCGAGCCTGCGGTTCATCGCGGACGAGCGGACGAACGCCCGCCTGAGCGAGCTGCGCGGCCGCTTCCTGCCGCCGGAGGGCGTCGACGAGCACTTCCCGACCGTGGCCGCGGATCTCTGGGGCGGGGCGACGATCCTCCTCGCGATGCTCGGCGGCAGGCTACCGTCCTCGCGCCCGGCGCAGTCGGACGCGCCGCTGCAGCCGTGGACCCCGCCGGCCATGTCGATGCGCGTGGAGGCGATGCCGCCGGTCATCGACTCCTTCCTGGTCCGCGCGCTGAACCCGGACCTCGAGTACCGGTACCCCACGGCGGCGGAGATGCGGGCGGCGCTCGTCGGGATCATGGGCGAGCACGTCACCGGGCACCCGCCGGACGATCTCGCCGCGTGGGTCCGCGAGATCGCCGACGCGGATCGCCGCGCCGAGGCCGAGCTCGTCCGCCGCGTGCTGCGCGCCGAGCCGAAGATCGTGCTCGACGCGGCGTCGCAGGGCGCGAGCGCCCTCGGCCCGGGGAGCGTCCTCGATCACCGCTACCACCTGATCCGGAAGCTCGGCGAGGGCGGCATGGGCGTCATCTACGAGGCCGAGCACCTCGGGCTCGGGCGCAAGGTGGCGATCAAGGTGCTGCACGAACGCGTCATTGACGACGACAACGCGCTCGAGCGGTTCCGGCGCGAGGCGCAGATCATAGGCTCGCTCGGGCACCCGAACATCGTGGCGGCGTCCGACTTCGGCGAGACGGCCGAGGGGTACCACTACCTCGCGATGGAGCTGCTCGAGGGCGTGTCCATGTCCGAGCGGATCGCGGATCGCTCGCTCTCGGCGCGCGACATCGCGCGGATCGCGGCGGAGGTGTGCGACGGCCTGCAGGCGGCCCACGAGGCGCACATCGTCCACCGCGACCTCAAGCCGGACAACATCTTCCTCACGCAGAGCGGCGCGCGCATCCCCGACTTCGGCATCGCGAAGAGCACCGGCCTCGACGCCGAGACCGAGTCGCTGACGCGCACGGGCAACATCTGCGGCACCGCGGAGTACATCGCGCCCGAGCAGATCCGCGGCCTGCACCACGATCCGCGCTCCGATCTCTACGCCGTCGGCGTGATCATCTACGAGGCGCTCACCGGCGAGACGCCGTTCCGCGGCCGGACCGTCGGCGAGACGCTGTTCAAGTCGATGAACGACAAGCTCGTCCCGCCGGGCAGGCGCTGCGGCGACAAGACGATCCCGCCGGCGCTCGAGGCGATCTGCATGAAGGCGCTCCAGAGGCGCGCGGACAAGCGGTTCGCGAGCGCGGCCGAGATGGCGGCGGCGCTGCGCGGCCTCCTCCCCGCCAAGGGCGCGGTCGCGCGGCCGGCGGCGAGGCGGCGGCGTCCTCTCGCGATCTGGATCGCCGCGGCGATCGCCGTCGTCGTCGGCACCGCGTGGGCCGTCTCGCGGATGGCGCCCGCGCCGCGCGAGCCCGTGTCTCCCGAGCCGGACCGACCCGCTCAGTCGGAATCGCCGGTCCCGCCGCCTGTCCCAGCCGTCTCGGAGGTCCCAGCTGTCCCGCCGCCTCCCTCCCAACCGTTCGTCGAGGTGATCGCCGAGGCCCCGCCGCGCGGCGCCGAGGACGCGGAGGACGGCCGCGCGCTCGCGCTCGACAGGGCGCTCAAAGGCGAGAAGGCGCTCGCGGCGATGCGGTTCGACGAGGCGCAGGAGGCGTTCGAGGAAGCGGTGCGGCTCGACACCCGCCTCGCCCGCGCGTGGATGGGGCTCGCGAAGGTCGCGTTCCAGCGCGGCGACTACGCGACCGCCCTCGCCAAGGCCGAGCGCGCCGCGCGCGGCGCCCCGGGCAACGCCACCTACCGGAACTACGCGGGCCGAATCCACCTCGCCGCCGGTCGCCGCGACGAGGCCGTCGCGACCTGGCGGGACGTGCTCGCGGCGTCCCCCGGCAACGCCGAGGCGACGCGGCTGCTCGAGAAGGCGGGAGAGAAGGTCGGGCCCTGAGGACCGCGGCCACGAGGGCCGCGGGCCGCGCCTGGTCTGACCAGGAAAACCGATCAGATCGAAGCACACACCTCCATCGCCGCCTCCATGCTGCCGTGACCGCCACGGTCCGGCTGTCGGGTCGTTTCGAATGAAAATCTTCAATATCTTGATTCCTTGTTGCGCGAAATATCGGGCGCGCTGAAACTAACAGAGCAAGATGTTCCTCTCGGGGGTAGTAAGAATGAAATTGCATGTCGGTCGTATGACGTCCTTCTGGCTGGTGGTGGCCCTGTCCGCCGTGTTCTTCTCGTGTCCCGCGTGCTCGGACGACGCGCACCATCACGGCGATCCGGACGGCGGCGACACGGACGCGGACACGGATACCGACACCGACGGCGATTCGGACGCAGACTGGTGTCCGGAGCTAGAGACGTCGTGCGGTGCGCCGACGGCGCTCGAGTCGTGCGGCGATGACACGCTGGACGCGCCACGCCTGATCTTCCCGCTCTCGGGTCGCCACATCCGCGACCGCAGGCCGGAGATCGTCTGGGAGGTTGCTGACGGCGTGACGCAGTACCGGCTCGAGATCGCGCGGGATCGGGCGTTCACGGATGTCGTGTACCGCTCAGGCGATAGTGAGCCGTATCCCGGTTACGACGATCGCCTGCACCACATCGTGGCGTGCGACCTCGACTGCGGTGTCCACTTCTTCCGCGTGGTGTCGGTAACGTCGCCAGAGTGCGAGGTCGGGAGCGCGAGCTTCACCTGGGAGATGTTCGTGGGCATGGCGCCGGGAGATTTGGACCGCGACGGCGTGCCGGACGTGGCGTTCTGGTCGTTCGCTCCGGGCGAGAGCGAATTCGATCCGAGCTACCTGCAAGCCTGGGCGTTCTTCGACCTCGATGAGAAGGGGGGGCAGGTCGTGGAGCCGGTGAAGGTGGCGGAGATCGAGGTGGACACGAAAGAGGCGGTGTTTAACTTTCATCAGCAATACACGGACGCGGTGTTTCCAGGAGACACCAACGGCGACGGATACGCCGACCTCGCGATCGTTTATTCCTACTACGACGAGGAAGGTATCGAGGAGTCGGTACGAACCAAGATCTTCGTGTTCAGCGGGCTGCGGGCGGGCGTAGTACAGAGCGGGGAGGATGCCATCCTTGCTGTTCAGAGCACGGCAGGGAAGCAGTATCAGGAAGAATCCTATGGTAGCACCGGCAACAATTTCCGTTTCTCTGACATCAATGGCGACGGGCTGACGGACCTTGCGTTTACGCTCTACGCGCCGCTTGCCTCGACCGACTTCCCGAGCGAGATGCGCGTGTTCTTCGGCAGGACCGAGCCGCAGACGGATCTGACCTTCGACGACGCGGACGCGGTGGTGCCGTGCCCGGACTGGTGCACCTCGGACTATGGATTTCGTTGGGGCTTATCCATGGGTGACGTGAACGGCGACGGTTTCGGGGATGTGGTTGGCAAGATCGAGCGAGAGGGTGAATGGTATTACTGTTTCCTTTCCGCATACGGTTCGGAAACCTTTTTTGGAAACGTGGACTTGCCTTCGAGCGTTGCGCTGCTCGAGCCCGCAGCGATCGGCCAACAATGGGGCGACTGGGCCTGGGGTCGCTCACCCGAGATCATGTACCCGATCGGTGATGTCGATGTGGACGGATACCTGGAGGTCGCAGGAGGTGTCCTAGCGACGGATGTAACCGAGCCGGACCCGGTCTCGACCGGCGGATTCTTGGTTCTGCAAGACGATCTCGCGCCGGGAGACCACGCATTCGACACTATCGGGGACTGGCTGTTCGTGGGCGGGTTCACGGTCCTCGAGGAGGAGACGACCGAGAAGCTGTCCACCATCCAGGGAGTTGGCGATCTGGACGGCGACGCCATCGACGACCTCTACTTCTTCAGCCGCTACTACGGCGGCTCGCCGCCGGGCCGGGTGTTCACGGTCGACGGCCGGCCGGCGTGGGACACCATCCACGACGTGAGCCTGGCAATGGACTTCATTACGATCGACGACTCCTGCAAGCTGGTCGGCATGATCGGGGACGTGGACGGTGACGGCATCAACGACGAACTGCACTTCGTGAACCACGGCATCGTGTTGTCGAGCACGGGGCAGTTCATTGAGATATACACGGACCTGTTCGGTTTCTTCACCTGGCCGGCGATTTACTGACGGAAGAGCGGAAACGCTCGCAACGAGAAGGGGGGAAAGCCATGCGCAATGTGGGTATCCTCGTTTTGGCGATCGCGGTCACGGCCTCGACAGGACCGGTAGCGGCGATCGCCGCCCCGACGCTCAAGCCGTTCCCGATCGACACGAGCCGTTCGCTGCTCGTGGAACCCGATGTCGATTCGATCGGGTCGAGCGATGATGCCGTTTCGTCGCTCGACGAGGTAGACGCCGAGGAGGAGGCGCTGCTCGACGGCACTTTACTCGAGGCGATGAGCGTGCCGTGCGAGCCGGGAGTTGTCAGATCGGCGAGCCGGGAGGCGCTCGAGGCGCTACTTGCAGGCACCCCGGCCGATCTGCGCGGCACCCAGTACCGCGCACCGTGGTTCCAGGCGTTCCCAGATACCCAGTCGTTCCCCGAGGCGGCCGACGCGTCCGCCGCGCTGTGGCGCTGGAGCGAGCTGGGCACGGTGGGCAAGGTGCGCTCGACGTCGCCCTGGCCGCTGTGGCAGAACCCGGGCGCGCCGCCGACCGACGACGCGGGCCGCGAGGCCGTGGCGCGCCTGTTCCTCGTGCAACAACGGCGGCTGATCCTCTACCGGCCGGCCGTGGATACGCTGGAGGTTATCAAGGTCGTCACCGGAGTGGACGGAGGGTTCACCGTCTTCTTCGGCCAGACGTACCAGCAGCTCCAAGTGCTCCAGGCCCGGGTGATGGTGCGATGCGACGTCTTGGGCGATGTCTTTTCGATGCAGAGCTTCTTCGTGCCGAACCTGGCCGTGGACACGGTGCCGACCGTGCCCGCTTCGGAGCTGTGGGAGATCGTGATGGCGAGCGGCAACCCGGTGTTGGCGGGCGGCACCTTCGACTTCTCGCGCGGCCCGGAGTTGGTCGTGATGCACACGAACCTGGACTTCTGCTCCGGCTCCCTGACGTGGGACTTCGACGTGATCGCCTCGACCGGCGAGACGTTCTCGTACCTGGTCGACGCGCACCGGGGCACAGTGCACGGGTGGGCGCCGCTCGACTTGGAGGACGCGGACCATCAGAAGCTGTTCAACCTGTACGGCAACCACCCGCGGCAGGGCGACGTGACCGACTGCTTCGACGGTACGCAGGACTGCCACTGGTTCTCGAATCTGGACGAGGCGATGACCGACGCAGACGTTCAGGCGGACTGGCCGGTTCCAGCCGTCGTGATAGCAGCCGATCCAGACTTGGGAAGATTCCGGTGTTCGCAGAAATGCTCGGAGGAAGGCGGGGCCGACTGCGCGGTGCCGCCTGACTTACTATGGACATTCCCCGATCCCGCGGCCACGGGCCGGTACAAGACCGCCTACGACTCGACGGATCCACTCGGCGACGGGGACAAGGAGTGTCCGGGCTTCGTGTCGAACGATCCGAACAACCCTTGGTCGCAGTCTGCCTGGAACAACCCGCCCAGCGGCGATCAACGCTACCACCCGTGTCGCTGGATCGTCGATGACCTCGGCGAGATCGAGGCTTGGGTCGCGGACATGAGCGCGATGCTCGGCGCGGACTCTGCGACCACGAGCAACGACCTGTTCGCGGACGTACCCGATGTCGAGGTGCTGGCGAGCGAGCCGATCCGAACGGCGACGGTGGCGGGCGATCCCAGGGCCTTCTTTTTCACGCCGTGCTCGACCGACGGGTTGGGGAACCCGATCCCCAGCTCGGGCTGGGAACCATGGCGCGACGATGACTTGGACTACGACAACGACCACGGTCTGGGCATCGGTCAGCGCCAGTACCACTTCCCGCACTTCCCGTTGGGCAGCAGCTACTTCTCGGTGGGCGGCGGTTGGGGTGGTCAGCACATCCTGCTGTCCGCACCGCGCTACGACTACCTGGACCACGCCGGCCCGGATCCGGGAAACTGTTCGATTGTCGATCCGGAGCACAGTAACCTCGGCGTGGACGACACGCTCTACCACGAGATGGGGCACTACTTGTACAACGGTGTGCCAGGCGGGCACTACATCAGCGCGGGCCTGGATTCGACCTCGCCGTTCAATTCGGCCGATCCCGCCGCGTGCGTCCTGTGGCGCGGGATCTACACCGAGACTGGCGCCGACCTGATGGCGGCGATCCTCGAGTATCGGAGGTGGAAGGCGGCACACGACTTGGACCCGAACACTCCCGATCGCCCGGACTGGATGTACGGCGAGGGGCTTCGCGGAAGCGGCCGCGACATGCAGCGCCCCGACGGAGAAGATCGCAACCCCAGACACCCCGAGTCCCTGAACGACTTCCACATCGTGACCGAACCTGGAGAGGGAGACACGTTCGCGGGCGAGCACGAGTCGGAGATCCATACGACCTCCGGAGCGATCAGCCGGTTCTACTTCCTCATGGGCAACGACATCTGCGACGTCGACAACGGCTGCGGTGCCGGCTCCGACGCGTTGAGCAACGCCGGGCACTGCTCGTGCTGGTCGGATGTTGGCGGCCCTGCGACTCAATGCGCCGACGATGCCACACCCGTCTACAACCGATCCCAGGAGAAGTGGCACACCATCAATCCGCCGGACTCGTGCAAGCACCAGCTGCCGGACACGGTTCCCGGAACGCCCGGCTTCCAGCAGTGGCACAACGGCGTGGAGGTCACGTCGCTGGATACGTCGCTGGACCCGACCCTGCCAGAGGACGGGCTGGAGCGGTTGGGCCGGATCCACGCTCGGATGCTCTACCAGGCGGACGTGGACACGTTTACCTTCACGCCGACGATGCCACAGGACTTCATGGACGCGTTCTTCTCGGCGTTAATCGAGGAGACCGGCTGGTCCTGGCCGGATCCCTTCGGCGCCGAGGAGGTGGCGTTCTACCGCGCCCGAGACGCCGTCGGCTTCTGGACGCCGATCGGCAACTACTTCGAAAACCTGGATCCCGACGTCGCCGCCGAAGGGATCACCGCAGCGATGGTGAACTGGGGACCGGACCCATCGAATCCTACCCAGGCATGGAACAGCGAGTGGCTGTTCGGCTTCAACCCGGACACCCACCGGATCGGTCTTCTGGTCCGTCCGTGCTGGAACCAGGACCACGACGGTGACGGCGACATGGACTACTGCTTCGCGTCCGCTCCGTGGACCTACCTCGTTGCGGACAAGCCGAGCGACTCCGGTTGGTTCATTCCGCTCGGCGTGCCGAGCTTGGATGTCAACGACGCGGGCGATGCGGCGTTGGACACGAACCACGGCCTCTGGATCGTCTACCGCGCCGTCGGCGGCCCGAACCCGGGGATATGCAGAAAGATGGTGCCCGTGTTCCCCAACCAGGGCTACCCGTCGACCCGCCAGTGCGACTGGACACGCGCGACGAATTTCAGACCCGGCGCCGGCCATGCGCTTGATACCGCTACCAGCACGACGCGCGAGGTCGTCGTCTTCGCCGATGCAAACGATGGCGACCAGCTGAAAAGTTTCGAGTGGGGTATCGCATCGAGTATCAGGACCATCCCGATCGCCGGTCAGTGCGCACCGATCTCCCCGTGGCGACCAGAGGTCGTCACCCACGGCGGGTTCGTATGGGCGCTTTGGACGGGTGCCATACCGGGCAGCGGACAATCGGCACTCTGCTACTCCCGCTACGTTCACGACGCCGCACCCTCGTATTGGGAGGCTCCGAAAGCGATTCCGTTCGAAGGTGAGATTACGTCTTGCGGTGACAACTCCCGCGTGCTCGCCGGGCCGCCCAGCGCCACGGTGCGCAACGGGATCGTCAATGTTGCCGTACGCGATCGAGATCTCGCCACAGGAGATATGTTCAACGGAGAGTCCTGGGTTTGGATGATCCAGCTCGCGGACATCGACCCACCTGGGTTCGCGCCTGCCAACGGCGAGTTCTGGGAATGCAACAACACGCCCGAATGCGCGGGAAGCTGCAGCGCCGACTGCGGCGGCAGAGACCTCTGGGAGGAGCGCAGCCCGTGGGTGCCGCACGCGGAGTTCGACGCGACGCTTCCGGAGATCGGCCCGCTGACCACGACCCAGCACTTGCGGAGCATGGCGACCACGAGCACCGGGCAGAGGCAGGACTACACTTTCTTCTACAACCCAACACAGATCCAGTCGCTGACAGCGGTCCTCCCCGCGGACATGTCGGTCTGGGTCAGGGAATCCTGGTAGAAACTAGAGGCGACCACGTAGTTCCATTTTTCAGAGGGCCGCGGGGTCGAGCGCCGCGAGGAGCGATTCCCTACAGCAGCCCGGCGATATCCTCCGGCAGCGGGCTGACGATGCGGATCGGCTCCTTCGTGAACGGGTGGACGAACGCGAGCTCGGCCGCGTGGAGCGCGTGGCGGCGGTGCCCGGCGCGGCGCACGAGCTCGTCCGTCGGGCCGGTCTCGATGTACTCGAGGAAGAGCGTCTCGTCCGGGCCGTACATCTTGTCGCCCACGATCGGGTGGCCGACGTGCGCGAGGTGCGCCCGGATCTGGTGCTGCCGCCCGGTGCGCGGGTGCAGCTCGACGAGCGACCGCTCCCCCCGCACCTCGATCGTGCGGTAGTCCGTGAGCGACGGCAGCCCGTCCGGATCGCGGCACCCCATCTTGACGCGGATCGCGGAGCTCGCGTCCGAGGAGAGCGGCGCTTCGATGCGGCCCGCCGGCGGATCGAGGGCGCCCGTCACCACCGCGAGGTAGGTCTTCGACATCTTCCTGTCGGCAAACATCCCCTTGATCGCCCGCTCCGCGTCGATTCCCTTGACGCACAGGACGATGCCGGAAGTCTCGCTGTCGAGCCGGTGCGCGATCATCGGGTGCGGCTTCCCGTAGCGCTCCTCGAGCAGCGCGGTCAGCGTGTTCTTGAAGTAGCGCGCGGTCGGGTGGACCGGCAGGCAGGGCGGCTTGTCCACCGCGAGCAGCCACTCGTCCTCGACCAGCACGCCGAAGCTCCTCGGCGTGTCCGGCTCTTCCGGCGGGCGCTTGTACACGGTGATCCGCTCGCCGGCGCGGAGCACGCGGTTCGGCTTGACGGCGAGCCCGGCCTCGTCGAACGCGTTCTCCTTGAGGATGCGCTGCACGCGGGTCCTCGAGAGCCGCGGGACCCTGTGGGCGATGTAGCGATCCGCGCGCCAGCCCGAGAACTCCCGCGCGACGACGAACGTCAGCTCGATGAACTCGGGGTCGACGTGCTCGGGGCGCTCCACCACGGCGACAGAGTACCAGACGGCGCGAATTCGTTAACCCGATCTTGGCGACGTGTGGCACTTAGAGACCGGGTAGGTCAGGAAACGGGGCCAGAGGACAGCCATGACAGAAACGCTCCATCTCAGGCGCATCGCCCTTTGCATCCTCTTCGCGTGCGCCGCGGCGCCGGCGTGCGACGACTCCGCGAAGGGCGCCGACCCGGACGGCGGCACGGACTCCGACACCGATGTCGACACCGACACCGATTCCGACACCGACTCGGACGCCGAGGAGAGCTGGGAGGGCGTCGAGATCGACGGCGTCACCGCGCCGACCGAGTACTCGGTGACCGTCGGCTTCACGGGCAACCCGCCCGCCGCGGAGGCCGGGAGCCTCGCGATCTACGCGCTCGACTCCGACGTCGGCGCGCTCGACGTGCTGCTGGCGAGCTACGACGAGGAGGAGCGCGTCGCGACGCTCACCACCGCCAAGCAGAAGCTCGGCGTCACCTACACGCTCACGGTCACGCCCCCCGCCGTCGGGGCGGAGGCGCTCGCGGCGGACTTCCTGTCCGCGAACACGGCGTCGTTCTGGGTGCACGACTTCGGGACGGGCGCCGAGGAGCAGATCACGGCGGCGCGCAACGAGGTCGGCGAGAGCTGCGTCATCTACGTCCAGGAGGGGTACTTCGCGTACGGCGCCATGGCGCGCCAGAACTTCGACGAGAACGTCTTCCCGCTCGAGACGGAGATGTTCATCGACGCGCCGGATCTGGACGGCAACGGGAAGATCGTCATGCTCGGCCTCGACGGCGGCGGGTACTACGGCGGCTACTTCAGCCCGGTGAACGCCTACTCGAACGAGCAGGCGATGGCGTGGTGGGGCCTGCACTCCAACGAGATGGAGATCATCCACATCAACGTCGGCTACGGCGACTTCGACTCCGGGCTCACGATCGTGCCCCACGAGTTCCAGCACCTCCTGTACCAGGAGCGCCACCCCGAGAACGACTGGGTCGACACCTACCACAACGAGGGGCTCGCCGAGTGCGCCGTGCGCGCGGTGAACGGCGACTACGACCAGGCGATCGGCTACTACTTCTCCGACCCCGAAGACGTCATCGGCGACGGGATGTCGCTCGTGGACTGGGCCTACGCGCAGTACGAGAACTACGTCGTCGCGTTCATGTTCTGGTCGTACATCGCCGGCCAGCTCGGCGGCGTCGACGCCTACTCCGACATCTTCGACCTGGACTCCGGCTCCCCGGCCCTGGTCGACGAGTTCCTCTTGGCGGCGCTCGGGACCGACTTCGGCGCGACGCAGCTCGACCAGATGATCGCCGCCTTCGTCCAGGCCGAGACCGGCGCCTACGGCTACGAGGGGCTGCTCGACCTGGGCGGGCTTCTGCCGCCGCACGTCGACGGCGGCACGACCTCGGTCAATCTCGAGCCGTTCGCGGGGAGCTACTTCCTCATCGATCAGGCGAGCGTCGACTACCCGGGCACGCAGGGCCCGAACGTCGTGTACGCCGGGATCGACGGCGAGGGCGCGGTCGATCTCGCGGCGCCGTTCGACGTCGGCGGCGGGGCGCTCGTCGTGCTGAACACGAACCTCGAGTTCGATGAGTACCCGGAGGAGCACTCCGGGCCAGACGTCGCGGCATCGGGCGGCGGCAAGGGCCCCCTGACGCTGGAGGAGGAGCTCGCGCCGGGCGTCGTCTCCCCGACCTGGACCGATCCCCCGCCTGCCGCCTTCACGCACCCCGAGCGGCTCGCGCAGTGGCGCGTGGCGAGGGAAACGCGACTCGGCCTCCGCTGATCGCGGATCGATCGATGAGAGAGGAAACCATGAAGAAATCGCTCGACATCACGAACGTCGCTCTCTGGATCCTCGCCGCGTGCGCCGCTGCGGCGGCGTGCAGCGACGACTCCATCTACGTCGTCGGGCCCGGCCCGGACACGGACACCGACACCGACACCGACGCCGACACCGACGTCGATTCGGACACCGACACCGACACCGACACGGACGAAGGCAGCTGGGAGGGGGTCGGGATCGAGGACGCCCACGCGCCGGACGAGTACACGGTGATAGTCGGCTTCACGGGCGCCCCGCCCGCCGCCGACGCCGGGAACGCGGCGATCTACGCGCTCGACTCGGACGTCGGCGCGCTCGCCGTCGAGTCGGCGACCTACGACGCGGACGGGCGCGTCGCCACGCTCGTCACGGCCCGGCAGAAGCTCGGCGTCACCTACACGCTCACGATCACGCCGCCCGAGGACGGCGCGACCCCGCTCGACGCCGACTTCCTCTCCGCGGACACGGCGACGCTCTGGGTCGTCGACTTCGCCTCCTCCAGCTACGAGGAGCGGCTCTTCGCGCGCAACGCGGTGGGCGAGAGCGCGGTGGCGTACGTCGAGGACGGCTGGTACGGGGACGGCGCCTCGGCGGTGCAGAACTTCGACGAGCACGTCTTCCCGATCGAGACCGGGCTGTTCACCCTTCCGCCGGACATGGACAGCAACGGCAAGATCGTCATGCTCGGCCTCGACGGCGGCGGCTACTACGGCGGCTACTTCGATCCCATCAACACGTACACCCAGGCCCAGCTGGACGCCTGGGGCTGGACGGAGTACGGCTACCACACCAACGAGATGGAGATCATCCACGTCGCGGTCGACTACGGCGAGTTCGACTCCGGGCGCAGCATCGTCCCGCACGAGTTCCAGCACCTCCTCTACCAGGAGCGCCACCCGGACAACGACTGGCTCGACACCTACCACAACGAGGGGCTCGCGGAGTGCGCCGTGCGCGCGGTGAACGGCGACTACGATCAGGCGATCGGCTACTACTTCGCCGACTACAGCGGGATGATCGGCGAGGGGCTGTCGCTCGTGAACTGGGGCTACGGCGTCTACGAGAACTACGTCCTCGCGTTCATGTTCTGGTCGTACATCGCGAGCCAGCTCGACGGGGTGGACACGTACGCCGAGATCTTCGATCAGGACACCGGCGCGCCGGACGAGATCGAGGAGCTCCTCGTGGCCGAGCTGGGCACCGACTTCGGCGGGACGCAGCTCAACGCGATGATCGCCGCCTGGATCCAGGCCGAGACCGGCGTCCGCGGCTACAACGGGTTCCTCGACTTGGGCGGCCAGGTGCCGCCGCACGCGGCGGGCGGCACGACCTCGCTGGACCTCGAGCCGTACGGGGGGACGTTCTTCCCGCTCGACCAGGCGAGCGTCGACTACCCGGGCACGCAGGGCGAGCACATCGTCTACGCCGGGATCGACGGGTCGGACGCCGTCGACCTCACGGCGCCGTTCTCCGTGGACGGCGGCGCGCTCGTCGTGCTGAACACGAACCTCTTCATCACCCACGACTACCCGCCGGACGAGTACCCGACCGAGCACTCCGGGCCGGACGTCGCGGCGTCGGGCGGCGGCAAGGGGATCGCGGAGGCGCTCGAGGCGGGCGTCATCTCCCCGACGTGGACCGACCCGCCGCCGGCGCTCTTCCTGCACCCGGAGCGGTTCGCAGCGTGGCGCGCGGTCCGCGAGGCGCAGATCGGCCTGCGGTAACGTCGTAGGGGCTGGGCTCGCCCTGCCCGCCGGACCCCCCCCCGACGAGGGCGCGGCGAGCGGTGCCCCTACTAAAACTGCGCGGTGGCGTCGATGAAGAAGTCCCAGATGAACGTCTTCTCCGCGCGGAACCTGTTGCCGGGCTTGTCGAGCTCTGGGCGGTGCCCCCAGTTGTAGACCGCGCAGCCGCTCCCGTCCGAGAACACCTGGTCGGAGGGGCACTGGTCGGTCTTCGTGATGAAGTGCTCGGTCTCGTGCGCGAAGTTGGACCCGACGCGGAACTTGACGTACTTGGCCGGCTGGACCGCGATGAACACCCTGCCGAAGATCGTAGCGTAGTTCTCCACGTCGGTCATGCCGGTCCAGGCGTTGCCCTCGACCGCGCTCACCTCCTCGCCGCCGTTGTTGACGCCGTCGCCGTTGAAGTCCACGTACGGCTGCTCGAGGAAGTAGGCCGACGTCCCGAGCGCGTCGAACAGCGGGGTGAACTCCCGCCCCTCGGAGTGGTACTTGCCGCCCGTGCCCACGCCGATGACGAGCTTCCGCTCCTTTTCCGGCACCTCCCACGGGATGAACTCGATGCCGATGTCGATCGTGCCCACCGCGGGCGGGCGCGTGTTGAGCTGCCCGACCGAGTTCCTGTCGATGAAGAAGTTGGCGCCGCCCTTGGAGAACCCGATCAGCGCCTCGAGCCCGAAGTACGGCTCGACGATCCCGTAGCGCCTGGACAGCCGCAAGCCGCCCGCGATCTCGTGGACGCCGCGGCTGATGCCGCCCTTGGACGAGGCCGTCGTCGCGTTGCCCTCGTTGTCGTACCCGTCGGAGCACTGGGCGTCGCTCGACCCGCACGCGGCGCTCATCTCCTCGCCGACGCTGAACCGGCCCTCCACGAAGAAGGTCCAGTTCGGCTTGGTGTCGTCGCGCCCCTGATCCAGGATGCCCCACCAGAGGCCGACGGCGAGGACGTCGATGCCGCTGCGGTCCGGCGACTTGAAGTCCGTCGAGAACAGCTGGTCGGGCGAGCCGTCGCCGTCGAAGTCGTCCGCCCACGAGAAGTCCTTGTCCCTCGAGAGCTTGCGCTGATCTTTCAGGATGAGCGGCAGCCGCGTCTTGAGCGAGATGTCGTGGAACAGGCCGATGTCGAGCTCCATGTTGAGGATGTGCGTCGTCTGCGTGTACTTGGCGACGTCGACGTAGCCGTAGTAGTCCCACTCGTGCGGCGTCGTGTCGAACGACTCGCGCCGGATGTCGCCCTGCTTGTAGAAGCGCTCGTAGCCGACCCGCAGCGTCAGGTCGAACGGGTCGCCGTTGTACCTTTGGTCCGCCGCGTCGATGACGTCCGTGAACTCTCCGGCCGCCACACGGTCCGGTGCGAGGCCGAGGACCGCAACGAACACCAGGCCAATCGCGATGTGTCTCATTCCCGTGCTCCACGCCGACGGACCGGCTGAAAAATGGCAGCTTCGCGTCGCTCGCGCTTCGATGAAAAGAAAAAGTACCAATTTGAGTCGACCGTGGCAAGATCACCGCCGCGAACAGGGTATCGACAAATTCTCCCGGAGGTTGCCATGTTCTTCGAAACGACGAGGGTCCCCGACCGGAAGTGCTCGTGCGGCGTGGAGCAGCGCGTCGCGGTGTTGCTGTCCTACCTGCTCGGCTGGATCGGCGGGCTGATCTTCTTCTTCATCGAAAAAGAGAACAAATTCGTGCGGTTCTCCGCGATGCAGTCGCTCATCCTGAGCGCGGGGTGGACGGCCGTCTGGCTGACGCTCGTGATTTTCGGGAGCGTGCTCGGCCACCTCTCACTCGCGCTCGGCTACCTGTTCACCGGGCTCAACGTGCTCGTCTTCCTGGCGTTCGCCGGGCTCGTCGCGCTCCTCACGGTGCAGGGCTGGAAGGGCAGCAAGGTCAAGCTGATGGTCATCGGGGGGCTCGCCGAGCAGTGGAGCAGGTCCGCGGACGACTGACGCCCTACCGCCTGCCCACCGCGGCGACGGCCCGGATCTCCACCTCGAGGTCGGCCGGCTCGCCGAGCGCGCGGATGAAGACGAACCCCTTCTCGTCCGGACCGCACGCCGCGAGATCGACGTGCGCCTCGGACGCGCCGCCGACCACCGGGATCTCGCCGGCGGGCGCGTTGTTGCAGGTGACGCGCAGCACCCCGCCGTCCGCCTGGGCGGTCGTCGCGACGACGACGCGCCGCACGCCGTCGAGCCGGCAGGTCAGCGCCTCGCCCGGCCTCCGCGGCGCGCGGGCGACGAGCGTCTCGGCGGTCGCCGGCAGCCGGATCGACGCGGTGCGCCGCTGCGTCACGGCCCCGAGATCCAGGAGCGCGCCGAGCGCCCCGGACGCGGGCTCCTCGCGCGCGAGCTCCGCCGCGATCGGCTCGACCGCACGCTTGTCGCGGAACGCCGCCAGCGCCGAGAGGACCGCCGCGCGCCGCTCGGGGAAGCGCTCCCGCGCGAGCCGCGCCGCCAACCCGGGCAGGGCCCGCTTCGAGCCGAGCGCCGCGAGCGCCCGCGCCGCGTCCAGCGCGAGCTGGTAGTCGCCGAGCGCCGCCTCCACCGTCCCCTCGGCGCCGGGCGTGCGGTTCGCGGCGATGGCGCGGAGCGCGCGCTGCCGGTCCTCGACGGGCGCGCCCGCGTCCCCGGCGATCGCGATCACGGCCGCCGCCGCGCCGCGATCCTCCGGCCCGGCTCCGGCGAGCGACAGCGCCGCCGCGCGCCACGCGGGGGAGCCGTCCTCGAGCCCCTCCATCGCCGCGCGCAGATCCCCCGCCGCGGAGGCGTCGCCCGCGGCGAGCCGCGCCACGGAGAGCCACACGCTCGCCTCGGGATCGTCCTTCGCCGACTCCGCGGCGAGGACGAGCGGCGGATCGACGACGCCGCGCCGCAGCCGGGCCACCAGCTCGGCGGCCTTCCGGCGCACCGGTGCCGGGTTCCCCTTCGCCACCAGCCCGAGCAGCTCGCCCACCGCGCCGGCGTCGCCCCCGAGCGCGCGCTGCAAGGGCGCGGGCCAGGAGGGGCGCCCGGGCGCGGTCTCGACCGGGCGCAGCTCGAGCGGGGCGTGCGACGCCTGGAACGCGCGGGCGAGCGCCATGAGCTCCTCCGCCGCCTCCGGCCGAAGCGACGCGATGGACGCCGTCTCCCCCGGATCGGCCGCGAGATCGTACAGGCGCACCGTGTCGGACGCCCGATCCCACACGAGCTTGAGCTCCCCGCGCACGGCCATGATCTGCTCGTGCGCCTCGGCGAACGCCGCCTGATCCACCGCCTCGCCGCCCGCGAGGAGCGGGGCGACATCGCGCGACCGCACCCGCGCGGGCACCGGCAGATCGAGCAGCGACAAGAGCGTACCGAACAGGTCCACGAGGCTCACGGGAGCGCGCACGGTGCGCGGCGCCACGCCCGGCACGCGGATCGCGAGCGGCACGCGTATCTGCTCGTCGTAGAGCGTCGTGCCGTGGTACCGGCCGCCGTGGTCGCCGAACTCCTCGCCGTGATCCGCCCCGACGACGACGATCGCGTCGGGGTAGCTCGCGTCGAGGTACTCGAACAGCGCGCCGAGCGCCTCGTCGACCGTCGCGATCTCGCAGTCGTAGCGGGCGACGTCCGTGTCGCCGAAGCGCGTGCATCCCGGATCGTACGGCTCGTGCGGCTCGAAGAAGTGGGTCCAGGAGAGCGCGAGCCGCCCCGCGGCGCGCTGCTCGTCGAGGAAGGAGATCGTCTGCGCGACGCGCTCCACGGCGGTGGTCTCGTACTCGATCTTCACGAAGTCGAACCCGTACCCGGCGCGCAGGTACGGCTCGAACCGCGCGCGGTCGATGAAGAACACGGCCTTCGTGAAGAAGCCCGCACTGCGGTAGCGGAACCGCCGGAGCACCTCGGGCAAAGTCTCGTGGGTCTCGGGAACGCCCGGAACATTTTTGAGCGCGTGGACGTACTTGCCCGTCAGGAGCGAGGTGATCGCGTACGAGGTGTGCGGGATCGCGGTGTAGGCCCGGTCGAACACCACCGCCTTCGAGAAGAACGCGTCGAGGTTGGGCGCGATCGGCCGCGCCGCGGCGCGGGCGCCCACCCTGTCGTACCGCATCGCGTCCACCGTGACGATCACGACCGGCGCGCCGGGCCGCGTGATCCTCTTCGACGCGTCGCTCGCGGCGCCGCCGAGCGACCCGAGCGCCGCCACGGGCCCGCCGCGCCCGCGCGCGACGAACCCCGGCACCCGCCGCGCGACGGCGAGGACGTCCGCCGCGGCCGCGGTCCGCTCCCCGATGACGAAGCGCGGGTTCATGTGCGCGCGGGTCTCCCACAGCGCGAAGCCGAACGCGACGAGCGCGCCGATCGCGACGAGGGCGGCCGCCACCGCGGCGTTCCGGCCCGGTCGAGCGGGCGCGATCAGGCGGAAGCCGAGCGTCAGGATCCCGGCCGCCGCGATGGTGAGACCGACGTGGAACACGGGGTAGAGCCGCACGAGGACGCGCTCGTCGATCGCGTGGAGCCCGAGCGCCGCGCCGAGGCAGGCGACCGCCGCGGCGAGGCGCCTCGTCCTCGACCGCCACGCGAACCGCAGGCCGATCAGAGTCCCCGCGACCGCGAGGAGCGCGCCGCCCGCGGAGGAGGCGGCGACCAAGGCGGCGCGCAGCGGGATCCCGCTCGCCCTCGGGCCGCTCGTGAGCCGCCACAGCGCGAAGAAGAGGATCGCGGCGAGCGGCAGCGCCCACGCCCACACGAAGCGCCGCGGGATCCGCGGGGCCGAGATCGCCCCGGCGCGCCGGCCGGCGATCTCGATCGCGGCGCCGAGGGTCACCGCGATCAAGGCGGCGGCGCCCGCGCACAACCCGATCGCCGCGGCCGCGGTGCGCATCGCCTCCGCGCGGTCGAAGAACATCTCCCGCGCGCCCCACGCCACGGCGTAGGCGTCGACGAGGCCGAGGATCGCGCCGGCGAGCGCGCCGCACGCGCCGAGCACCGGGATCGCGCGCATCACCCCGCCTCCTCCCCGACCGGGCCGTCGCCCGCCTCGATCCGCCGCGCGAGCTCCTCGCGCAGGGCGCGGTGCCCGTCCCGCTCGAGCGCCGGGTCCGCGGCGAGCAGGCCGAGCGCGTCGTCGCGCGCCCACGCGAGCAGCTCCGCGTCCCTGCGCAGGTCGCCGAACCGGAACCCCGGCAGGCCGGACTGGCGCCGCCCGTAGATCTCGCCAGGACCGCGCAGCCGGAGATCCGCCTCGGCGATGGCGAACCCGTCGAGCGTGCCGGCGATCGCCTCGAGCCGCGCGGCGGCCTCCTTTGAGGTCGTGTCGGCGATCAGGTGGCACTCCGAGGGCCGCGCGCCCCTCCCCACACGCCCGCGCAGCTGGTGCAGCTGCGCGAGGCCGAAGCGGTGCGCGTCCTCGACGACCATCATCGTCGCGTTCGCCACGTCGACCCCGACCTCGATGACCGTCGTCGTCACGAGCACCGCCACCCCGCCGGCGACGAAGGCCTCCATGACCGCGTCGCGCCGCTCCGGCGGGAGCCGGCCGTGGAGGAGCCCCGTGCGCGCCGCGCCGAAGCGCTCCGAAAGCGCCGCGAAGACCCCCTCCGCAGCGCGCGCCTCGAGCCGCTCCGACTCCTCGATGATCGGGCAGACGACGTACGCCTGCTCGCCGCGATCGATCGCGGCCTGGACCCTGTCGAGGACTCGCTCGCGCTCGTCGGCGCGCCAGAGCGCGGTGGCGATGGGCGTGCGGCCCGGCGGCAGCTCGTCGAGCACCGAGAAGTCGAGGTCCCCGTGGAGCGTGAGCGCGAGGGTGCGCGGGATCGGCGTCGCGGTCATGACGAGCAGGTGCGGCGACGTGCCGTCCTTCCCCTTGCCGACGAGACCGAGCCGCTGCGAGACGCCGAAGCGGTGCTGCTCGTCCACGATCGCGAGCCCGAGCCGCGCGAACCGCACGGACTCCTGGATCAGGGCGTGCGTGCCGATGGCGACGTCCGCCGTTCCCGCCTCGATCGCCGCGAGCGCCTTCTTGCGCGACGACGACCGCGCCTCGCCGATGTGGAGCACGGCGCGCAGGCGCAGGCGCCGGAGCACCGGCTCGAGGTTGCGCATGTGCTGCTCGGCGAGGATCTCCGTGGGCGCCATGAGCGCGACCTGGCACCCGGCGCGCGCCGCGGCGAGCGCGGCGGCGAGCGCGACCATCGTCTTGCCGGAGCCGACGTCGCCCTGCAGGAGGCGCCGCATCGGCTCTCCCCGCGCGAGATCCGCGGCGATCTCGGCGACGACGCGCCGCTGGGCCGTCGTCGGGGCGAAGCCGAGCAGCCCGCCGGCGTCGTCCGCGAGATCGGCGGGCGCGAGGATGGGCGGCGCCGGCGTGCGGAGCTCCTGCCCGCGCCGGAGCCCCAGCGCGAGCTGGACGAAGAAGAACTCGTCGTACGCGAGGCGGCGGTGCGCCGGGGAGCTGCCGTCGAGCCACGCCGCGAGCGCCTCCACCTCGACGTCGTCGGGCGGGGCGTGCGCGAGCGAGAGCGACCGGGCGAGGGGCTCGAGCCCGCGGCGCGCGAGGAGGTCGACCGGCACGGGATCGCGGACGATCTCGCCGGCGCGCCTCGCGGCCGCGCCGATCGCCTTCTCCACGACGCGGCCTGCGACGCCGGGCACCTCGGCGTACACGGGGACGACGCGCCCGATGCGATCGCGGCCCTCGCCGGTGACCACTATGGGGTGCGCGATCTGCAGCTTGCCCTTGTACAGGCTCACGAGCCCCGCGATCGTGAGCTCGTCCCCCGGCGCGAACCTGTCGGATCGCGGCCTGCGGTTCGAGAACCACGTCGCCGAGATCGCGTCCTCGCCGTCGCGCAGCGCGATCTCCATCATCCGTCGCCAGCGCGGCCCGAACACGCGAACCCGCTCCACCGCGCCCCGCGTGACGGCGCGCGCGCCTGGCCGCAGCTCACGGATCGGCGTGACGCTCCGCCGATCGTCGTAGCGGCGCGGGAGCCAGTAGAGGAGATCCAGGGGAGACGCGAGGCCCCGGCTCGCGAGGCGCGACGCCGTCTTCGGCCCCACGCCGTCGAGCTCGAGCAGCCCGGCGTCGAACGGCGTGACCGGCGCGGGCCTCGGCTCGGACGCGACCCGATCGTCCTCGCGCTCCGCGCCGCCCGACGCGTCCTCGAGCGCCATCGCGAGCGCGAGCAGCAGGCGCTGGCCGCGCGCGAGCACGACCTTCCGGTTCACGCCCGGCACAGACCCCGGATCCTCGACTGCGGCCGCGAACGCCTCGATCTTCGCCGCGTCGGCCCAGTCGTCGCCGCCTGCGCCGCGCAGGTTCGCGAGATCCGCGAGCGCCTCCGGGCTCTCGCTCGGATCGTCGCCGCCCGCGAGCGCCGTCGAGAGCACCGCGCGCAGGCGTCGTATCGCCGCCGCCGTCCCTGTGAGCTCTGCTCTCGATCGCGTCACGCTTCCGCCTGGCCGAGCGCCGCGATCTTCAGAACGCGACCTCGGAGATCTCGTACCGCCTGGGGCCGGCCGGCGTCCGGATGGTGACCTGATCGCCGGCCTCGCGCCGGATCAGGCCGCGGGCGATGGGCGACGTCACCGAGATCGTCCCGTCGTCGATGCTCGCTTCGTCCTCTCCGACGATGCGATAGGTGACGATCTCGCCGGTCTCCAGGTTCTCGAGGACGACCTTGGCCCCGAACAGGACGCGATCGCCCTTGAGCCGAGCCGGATCTATCACGTCGGCGCGGGAGATTCGGTCCTCGAGGTACTCGATGCGCCCCGCGATGATCGACTGCTGCTCCTTCGCGAACTTGTACTCGGCGTTCTCCGAGAGATCGCCGTGCGCCCGCGCGTCCTCGATCGCCTTCACGTTCTCCGGGCGATCGATCTCTCTGAGTCTCCTGAGCTCGGCCTGCAGCCGACCATGGCCTTCCGGCGTCATCGGGTACTTGTCCATTTCGTCGTCCTCTCCGCGTGAGCCCGCGGCGTGTATACCACGGAAAGAGCGCGCCACCCAATGCGTTGACAACCCTGTTGTTTTCACGCAGCCTCGAACGTGTGAACGGCGCGCCGCGCGGCGCAGAAACGACGGAGCCATGGTGGAGAAGAAGAGGCAGCTGCTCCTGCTCGCGGACGACGATCCCGAACTCATCGGCATCCTGGTCAAGCGGCTCCAGGTGCTCGAATGCGACATCATCACGGCGAGCAACGGCGCGGAGGCGCTCGCACTGGTCAAGGAGAAGCGTCCCGACGCCGTGATCCTCGACGTCATGATGCCGCAGATGAACGGGTGGGAGGTCTGCAAGAGCATCCGCTCCGACCAGACGCTGCGCCACACCCCCGTGATGATGCTGACCGGCATCGGCGAGAGCCTGAACGAGATCACGTCGCCGCTGTACGGCGCCGACGACCACGTCGACAAGCCGTTCAACTTCTCCGAGCTCCTGTTCAAGATCCGCCGCCTCCTGGCGGGGCAGCCGGGCCGATGACCCGCTCGCTCTGCATCGTCGCGCTCCTGTGCGCGGCGTGCGCGCCGGGCGCCGCCGGGGATCCGCAGATCGCGCCGGCCGCGGCGGCCGCGACCCCCGGCGCCGCGAGCGCGGACGCGCAGGCGGACGGCTCGACGCGGCTCACGATCCGGCTCGCGCCGGGCGGCCCGGAGGTCCTGAGCCGGGCGGACTCGGACGAGAGCGTGCAGCGCCGGGACCCGTACCGGAACGAGCCGACCTTCTTCCGCGTGGTCGACGGCGCCGGCCGCGTGCTCGCGGAGCGCGGCTTCCGGCTCGAGGACGAGCTGCGCTCGGAGGCGCCGGCCGCGGACGGCACGCTCTCGGGCGAGCACGTGCCGCTCGAGGCGCCGATCGTCTCGCTCCAGATCCCGCGGTTCGCGGGCGCGGCGGCGGTGCGGCTGTACCGGCGGGGCGCGAACGGGCCCGAGCTGCTCGCCGAGGTGACGCCGTGAGATCCGTCCCGGCGCTCGCAGGCTGCGCCGTCCTCCTCGTCGCGCTCCCGGCCACCGCGCAGAGCGTCCTCGAGGAGCACGAGATCAACGGCGCGTCCGACAACCGCATCGATCTCCTCATCATGGGCGACGGCTACGCGGCCGCGGAGCAGGACGCTCTCGCCGCCGACGCGGAGACGATGATCGACGCGATCTTCGCGATGACGCCGTTCGAGCCGTACCGGCCGTTCTTCAACTTCTACGTCATCGAGACGATCTCCGCCGAGTCGGGCGCGGACAACCCGTCCGAGGGCCTCGCCGTCGACACCGCGTTCGGGTGCGGCTTCGACTGCATGGGGATAGATCGGCTGATCTGCTGCGACGACACGGCCGTTTTCGGCGTGGCCGACTCCCTGCTCCCGGCGCACGACGCGATCGTCCTCATGGTCAACGACTCGGAGTACGGCGGCTCCGGCGGGATCTACGCCGTCGCCTCCATGAACACGTGGGCCGCCGAGGTGGTCACGCACGAGTTCGGGCACAGCCTCGGCCGCCTCGGCGACGAGTACGAGGACCCCTACCCCGGGTACGTCTTCACGGACATCTTCCCGAACGTCTCGCCGACCGCGGACAGAGAGGCGCTCAAGTGGACCGAGTGGGTCGACGAGGAGACGCCGCTGCCCACGCCCGAGTCGTCGGCCACGGGACCGCTCGCGCCGGCCGGCGCGTACGAGGGGGCGTGCTACGAGTCCGAGGGGCCCTTCCGCCCCGTCTCCCCGTGCTTCATGCGCGCGATCGACAGCGGCTTCTGTTCCGTTTGCGCCGAGGCGCTCGTGCTCTCCTACTACGGCTACGTCGAGATCATCGACGCGAGCGCGCCGGCCGCGAGCGCGCTGTCCGGCGCCGTGGGCGAGACGCTCGAGCTCTCCGTCGACGCCGTGGAGCCATCGCCGAGCGCGGTCGCGTACAGGTGGCGGCTCGACGACACGTGGATCGACAACCCCGCGGCGACGCTCTCGCTCCCTATCGAGTGCCTCACGCAGGGCGAGCACCCGCTCACCGCCGAGGTGCGCGACGAGACCGGCCTCGTGATCAACGATCCGGAGTCGCTGCTCGTGGGGACGCGCGCGTGGACCGTGACGCGGACCGACGACGGCGCGGTCGTCGAGGACTGCTTCGAAGAGGAGCCGATCGACACCGACTCCGACACCGGCGGCGACACGGACTCGGACACGGACTCCGACACCGATTCCGACACCGACTCCGACGCGGACGCCGGCCCGTCGGGCAAGGGCGACGACGGCTGCGGCTGCGACGCGATCGGCGATGGTCCGTCGCCCCGGTCCCTCCTCCACGCCCTGCTCGGCGCGTAGAGCCCGAAAGGTTCGAGATGACGACGATCAAGACCTGGCAGTGCTCCGTCTGCGGTTACGTGCACAAGGGCGACGCGCCGCCGCGGCAGTGCCCGGTGTGCGGCGTGGACGAGGATCTGTTCTCCGAGATGGCCTCGGTCGCGGTGCCGGTCGCGGCCTCGGCAGCGCCGTCGATGATCGCCGAGTGCGACACCGGGGCCGACTTCCGCGGCTCGATCCTGATAGTCGGCGCCGGCGTGGCCGGGATCGAGGCCGCCGAGGCGGCGCGGGAGACGGCGCCCGGCGCGCGGATCACGGTCGTGTCGAAGGAGCTCGGCAAGCCGTACCTCCGGCTCAACCTGACGCGGTTCCTGGCGGGCGAGGTCGACGAGCCGAGCCTCGCGATGAAGCCGCCGTCGTGGTTCGCGGAGAGCCGGATCGAGCTCGCCCACGGCGACGTCGTCGAGCTCGGCCTCGCGGATCGCAGCGCGCTGCTCCGGGACGGCCGCGCCCTCCCCTGGGATCGCCTCGTGCTCGCGTCCGGCGCGCACCCGTTCGTCCCGCCGTTCCCCGGCGCGACTCGGCGCGGCGTGCACGTGCTGCGCACGCTCGCCGACGCGCACGCGATCCTCGCTCGGGCCGGGAGCGGCACCCGCGTCGTCTGCGTGGGCGGCGGGCTGCTCGGGCTCGAGGCCGCGGGCGCCCTCTCCCGCCGCGGCGCGCGCGTGACGGTGCTCGAGGGGTGGGGGTGGCTTTTGCCGCGGCAGCTCCCGGAGCGCGCCGGGCTCTTGCTCGCGGAGGCACTCGGCGCAACGGGGATCAGCGTGGTC
Organism: Pseudomonadota bacterium; assembly: GCA_023229365.1. Lineage (NCBI taxonomy): Bacteria > Pseudomonadati > Pseudomonadota > Pseudomonadota bacterium. The sequence continues at coordinate 45,856 of JALNZK010000018.1, forward strand.
CATGGCGCGAAGGTCAAGGAGATCTCGGGCGACGAGGACGCGCACGGCGTGGTGCTCGAGGGCGGCGAGGAGCACCCGGCCGAGCTGGTCCTGCTCGCGACGGGCGTGCGGCCGAACAGCTACCTCGCGCGCCGCGGCGGCATCAAGGTCGACTCGGGCGCGGTCGTCGACGACGGGATGCGCACGTCGCACGCGGGGGTGTTCGCGGCCGGGGACGCGGCGGAGCACAGGGGCCTCGTGTACGGGATCTGGCCGGCGGCGTACGCCATGGGACGCGTGGCCGGGATCAACGCGGCCGGCGGCGCGGCCGAGATGGCGCGGATGCCGCTGTCGAACCGCATCAAGGTGCTCGGCGTGGATCTGTTCAGCATCGGCGCCGTGAGCCCGACGGACGGGAGCGCGGCGATCTTCGACGAGGAGCCCGCGCCCGGCGTCTTCCGCCGCCTCGTCACCCGCGACGGGAAGCTGATCGGCGCCGCGCTGTACGGCGACACGGCGCAGGCGCAGCTCGTGCAGGCCGCGATCGAGACCGGCGCCCAGCTCGCGGACTCCTCCGCCCTGCTCACGGCGCTACCCGCGTTCGCGCGATCCCTGGGGCTCTGAGCGGGGCCGATCCGCGCCCGATTTCTCCTACCGGTCCGAGCCAGGTATTTGACATACATGGACATACCTTGTAGTTTAAGGTGTGTACATGTAGGAGAATATCATGGCAAAAGACACCACGGCGAATCCGGTCACGGGCGAGATCGAACTCCCGTCCGGCAGGGCTCCTGTCGACGTCCCGTCCCGCAAGCACGAGGTGCTCGGCATCCTGTCGTTCATCGCGGCGCTCGCGCTGATCCTGGCGTTCGGCTCGTACGACGGGGTCGCGCCCGAAGGCGGGCCCGTCACGTCGGGCAACCTGATAGGGCCGGTCGGGATGTGGATCGCCCACGGCGCGTTCGTGGGGATCGGCCTCGCGGCGTACATCATCGACGTCTGCCTCTGGGTGTTCGGCTGGATGCTGTTCACCGGCCGCTCCGACGGCGTGCGGGTGCGGAGCCTGCTCGGCGTGATCGCGATCGTGATCCTCTCCTCGATCTTCCTGCACACGTTCATGGCGGGCGCGACGGTGCTCGGCGGGCACGACGCGGGCGGCGCGGTCGGCCTCGTGCTCGGCGAGCTCCTCCACGGCGCGGTCTCGACCGTCGGGACGTACATCGTCACGGTCGGCGGCGTGGCGCTGCTCGTCGTCCTGATCACGGACCTCTCGCTCTACCTCGTCAGCCGCACGGCCGGCTTCCTCGCGCTCCGCGGCGCGCGCGCGGCGGGCGGCCTCGGAACCCGGATCGTCCAGGCCTGGCGCGAGCCCCCGGACGCGAACGCCGTGCGCCCGCCCGAGCCGCTCATCGTCGTGTCGAGTGCGTTCGACGACGGGGCGATCGACGATCCCGCGCCGTGCGAGCCCGTCATCGTCACCAAGGCGAAGGCGAAGAAGAAGGCCAAGGCGAAGCCGGCCGAGGAGCGGATCGCGATCTTCCGCGAGGAGCCGGACGCGCCCACGGCGTTCTCCATCCCGCCCCTCTCCCTGCTCGATCCGCCGGCGCCGTCCGCGGCGCGCGTCGATCGCGGCTACCTCGTCGAGATGACCGAGCGGCTCGTGAAGGTGCTCGCCGACTTCGGCGTGCTCGGCGAGGTGCGCGAGATCCACCCCGGGCCGGTGGTGACGATGTTCGAGTTCCAGCCGCGCTCGGGCACGAAGCTATCGAAGATCGGCTCCCTGTCGAACGAGATCGCGATGGCGCTGGAGATGACGCGCGTCCGCGTCGTCGCGCCGATCCCGGGCAAGAACGCCGTCGGCTTCGAGCTCCCGAACAAGGAGCGCGAGACCGTGCGGCTGCGCGAGATCCTCGAGGACGACGCCTACGCTGCCAACCGCAAGGTGAAGCTGCCGCTCGCGCTCGGCAAGGACATCACCGGCACGCCCTACATCATCGACCTCGCGAAGATGCCGCACCTCCTCATGGCGGGCACGACCGGATCGGGCAAGTCGGTCTCCGTGAACACGATGCTGCTCAGCCTGCTCTACCGCTACACGCCGGACGACCTGCGGCTCCTGCTCGTCGATCCCAAGATGATCGAGTTCCAACCGTACAACCACATCCCGCACCTGCTCCTGCCGGTCGTCACCGACATGAGCCAGGCGTGCCTCGCGCTGAAGTGGGCGGTCGACGAGATGGAGCGCCGCTACCAGCTGTTCGCGGACTTGGGATCGCGCAACCTCGAGTCGTACAACACGAAGGTGGAGAAGATCCGCGCCGTCGCGGAGGGGCGCCAGGGCACGCCGCTCGTCGAGGCCGAGACGATCGTCACGGACGCGGGCGAGGTCGTGGAGCTCGGCGCGATCCCGCGGCCGGAGGAGAAGCTCCCCGAGAAGTTGCCGCTCGTCGTGATCTGCATCGACGAGTTCGCGGATCTCATGATGGTCGCCGCGAAGGACGTCGAGACCTCGATCGCCCGCCTGTCGCAGAAGGCGCGCGCGGCCGGCATCCACCTCATCGTCGCGACGCAGCGGCCGTCCACGGACGTCGTGACCGGCCTCATCAAGGCGAACTTCCCGGCGCGCCTCTCCTGCCAGGTCTCGTCCGGCATCGACTCGCGCACCATCCTCGGCACGAACGGCGCGGAGAGCCTGCTCGGCAACGGCGACATGCTCGTGCTGCCGCCCGGCACCTCGGACCTCGTGCGCGTGCAGGGCGCGTTCGTGAGCGACGAGGAGATCAACGCGGTGGTCGAGTTCCTCAAGGCGCAGGGGCTCCCCTCCTACGACGAGGACATCCTGAAGCCGCGCGATGGCGACGGCGGCGCCGGCATCGACGAGTCCGAGAAGGACGAGATCTACGACCAGGCGGTCGCCATCGTCGCCGAGACCCAGGCGTGCTCGATCTCCATGATCCAAAGGCGGCTGCGCATCGGCTACAACCGGGCGGCGCGCATCGTCGAGATCATGGAGAAGGAGGGCGTCGTCGGGCCGGCGAACGGCGTCAACAGGCGCGACGTCCTCATCGGGCCGCAGTAGCCTCGTTCCTGCCCTTCTCCGAGAGCCCTCATCCCTGCCCTTCTCCCGGGGGGAGAAGGGTAACCTCACCCTCTTTCTCCCTCTCCCACCGGGAGAGGGTCGGGGTGAGGGCCGGGCCGGGGTGAGGGCCGGCCCCGGGGTGAGGGCTCGAAGTGAGAGGACCCTCTTCCCGAATCGGACGTTCGGGCGAGAAGTTGCCGGAAATCGCATACGGGTTGTCTTTTTCCCCGCGCCGGGCGAACGTGTCCGCACTGGGTCCCCTCTCTCAAAGGAGCTGGTCGATGAAAGCCAAGACGCGAATCCTCCTCTCGGCGTCCTTCGTCGTCTGCATGATCGCCGCGGCGTGCGGCGAGAAGAAGACCGATGAGCCGAAGGGCGCGGTGGCGCCCGCGGTGAAGGACGCCGCAGCCGCCCCCGCGGCGAAGGCGCCGGAACCGCCGAAGGCGCTCACGCTCGCCGAGAAGTGCGCGCTGTTCGAGCCGCCGTGGAAGGGCGGCAGCTGGGTCGAGTGGGGGCAGAAGAACCCGGAGGCGGGCGAGGAGTGGTACGACACGATCGAGGAGAAGATGAAGAACGCCGATCTCTCGGTGCTCCCGCAGTGCACGGAGCTCGAGCACGTCTTCGTCGGCTTCAGCGCGCTCCCGGATCTCGCGCCGCTCGCCGGGCTCGGGAAGATCAGGCGGCTCGACCTGCGCATGATGCCGCAGATCAAGGACCTGGCCCCCCTGCGCGCGCTCCAGAGCCTCGAGTACCTCAACATCACCGGCACGGGCGTGGAGGATCTGACGCCGCTCGCCGACGTCGCGAGCCTCGTCGAACTCGAGGCGCGGATGCTGACGGCCAAGGACCTCACGCCCCTCGGCGCCCTGCCCAACCTCGTGACCGTCGACTTCCTGAAGTGCCCGGTCACCGACGTCCAGCCGCTCGCGACGGCGCCCAAGCTCGAGAAGGCGCTCCTGTGCAACACCGACGTGGCCGACATCGCGCCGCTCGAGAAGGCCGCGGATCGCCTCAAGGCGCTCGATCTGTGCGACAGCCGGTTCCGCGACTTCAAGAAGCTGAAGGCGTTCAAGAACCTCACGTTCCTCCGGCTGTGGGGGCTCCCGATCGAGGATCTTTCCGTGCTCTCGGGGATGACGGAGATGGACGACCTCGATCTCTCGAAGACGCCCGTGAAGGACCTCACGCCGTTGCACGGCATGAAGAAGCTGAAGACCCTGCGCCTTTTGATGGTGGAGATCGATCCACAGCAGATCGAGGCGATGCGCGCGGCGGTGCCCGGTGTCGATATCATCCAGAAGATCACCGCCAATTAGCGCCGCCAACGGCGGGCGGGACGAGCCGGCCCCTCGCTCGCGGCGCCTGAACCTCGCGCTCCTGTGGCAGGGACAGCTCGTCTCGTCGCTCGGCGACGCCCTGTATCGGATCGCGCTCGGCTTCTGGATCCTCGCCGAGACGGGCTCCACCGCGATCGCCGGCGGGGTGATCGCCGCCTCGACGCTGCCGCGCGTCCTCCTCTCTCCCCTCGCGGGCGCCGCCGCCGACAGGCTCCCGAGAAAATGGATCCTCGTCGCCGCGGATCTCTCGTGCGGAGCCGCGGTGCTCTGGATCGGCGTCGCCGCGCGGGGCGAGTCCCTCGAGTTGTGGATGGTCGTCGCCGCCTCGCTCGCGGTGGGCGCCGGCGCCGCGTTCTTCAACCCGACGCTCGAGGCGGTGCTCCCGGATCTCGTCGCCCGCGGGAACGTCGTGCGCGCCAACGCGGCGTTCGCGCTCGCCGGAACCGGCGCCGCGCTGATCGGCAGCTCGATCGGGGGCTTCGCCTACGCCGCCGCCGGCGCGTCGCTCCTGTTCGTCCTCAACGGGCTGTCGTTCGTCTTCTCGGCCCTCACCGAGCTGCCCTTGAAGCTCCCCCCGCCGCCCCGCTCCTCGCGCCCGCCGGGAGGGCTCCGCGGCCAGCTCCGCGCCGGAGCCGCGGCAGTCCGGGCCGTCGCCGGCCTCGGCTGGCTGTTCTCCGCTTCGATTTTCGCGAGCTTCCTGATGGCCGGGCTCTTCTTCCTCCTGATGGCGCTCTGCCAACGGCGCGCGGATCTCGGCTCCACCGCGTACGGCCTGCTCATGGGCGGGCTGTCGGCAGGAGCGATCGCGGGCTACCTGCTCACGAGCGCGAGCTCCGCGCCGCCGCGGGCTCGCGCGGCGGTGTTCTGCTCGGGCGGCGTCGCGTCCGGCGCCGCGCTCGCGGTCGTCCCGGCGATCCCCGGGACCGCGGGGATGGTCCCGCTCCTGGCGATCGCCGGCCTCGGCATCTCGTTGAGCGCGCCTCTCTTCACCACCGCGGTCCAGCTGTCGGTGCCGGACGCCGACCGCGGGACGGTGCTCGGGCTGCGGTTCGCGTTGATGACGGGGGCGACGCCGCTCGGCGTGGCGGCCGCGGGCCTCGCGTCGGAGGTCGTCGATCCGGCCCACCTCATCGCGTTCGCGGGATCGGGGATCGCGGCGGCCTACCTCGCCACCTCAGCGGTGAGATCGGCTCGCGCGGTGCTCGGGGTCGAGCCGGGCCGGCGCTAGCAGAACTTCTGGCCCGCGCATCCCGCGCAGCTGTTCGGGCGGTCGTTCTTGTCGCGCTTCGCCGACTTGAGGATCTTCGGCTTCGCCTTCTTCGTTTCCTTCTTCATCTCGTTCACTGCTCCTCGTTCGAACCGTCTACACCTACTTCTACCACCTGCGCTTGAAGACAGTCAAACGAGCAGTGATCGCGGACCGACAGTCCCTCGGCGTGCGCGAAGCCCGCGCAGCGGTTGCACGACCGCCGGAGCTCGCACGTGGGACAACCCTCCAGGTCGGCCACGGTGATCCGCCGGAGCCGCTCCAACACCTCGGCGCGCGCCCAGATCTCGGCGAGCGGCGCCTCTCGGATCGAGCCCGCGGGAGTCCGCAGCTGCAGGCATGGGTGCACCGTTCCGTACGGGTCGATCGACACCGCGCTCGCGCCGGCGCCGCACGGCCTGTCGCCGGGCCCGCGGTCCCGCATGCGCGGCGACGCCCCGGGCGGGAACGCGGCGAACGCGCGCCGGATCCCCTCGGCGTCGACCGCGAGCGCCTGCGGATCCTTCGCGCCGTCGCGCCGCGGCGCCATGTGGAGCCCGAGCGCGGCAGGGATCCGCTCGCGCACCAGGAGCGCCCGCATCCCCTCGATCCCGTCGACGGTCCCCGCCATCGGCGTCACCGCGGCCCGGACCCGCACGCCGAGATCGCGCAGCGCCCGCAGGCAGGCGAGCGCGTCGGCGAAGGAGCCCGCCTCCCCGGTCACGCCGTCGTGCACCGCGGCGCTCGGCCCGTAGAGCGAGACCTGGGCGGTGTCGATCCCCCGCCGCGCGAGCCTCTCGAGCAGCGCCCGATCGAGCCCCCACCCCGACGTGATGAAGGAGACGGCGAACCTGCGATCCCGGGCCGCCGAGAAGATCTCCTCGAAGTCGCGGCGCAGGAACGGCTCGCCGCCGGTCAGCAGGAGGAAGAGGCCGCCGAGGCGCCGCAGATCGTCGAGGAAGCCGACGATCTCCGCGGTCGAGAGCTCCTCGCGCGGATCGCCGCCGCAGTGGCCGAGGTAGCAGTGACGGCAGCGCAGCCCGCACCGGTACGTGAGCTCGACCTGGCAGTGGAGCGGGACGAGGCTGTCCGCGGCCCAGCGGTTGAGCTCCTCGAGCAGATCCTCCCCCTCCCCTTCGTCCCCTGCCTCCCGTGATTCCCCTTGCCGGGTTCTGCCGATCTCGGCGAGGAACTCCTCCTCGTCGTCCGAGAACGCGTCGTCACCTCTATCGAGGCGCTCGAGCAGCTCGCCGCCCTCGGCGTTCAGGAGGTGCAGATCGCCGGTCGCGTGATCGACGAGCGCGGCCCGGTCGCCGAACGACCGGAAGGAGACGAGCGGAGACAGCCTGGGGCGCGCGCGCACGTTCAAACTCCTTGTCGATACGACCACATCTTATATTGTAGGCGACGACATGGCACGACCTACCATGAGCCGGGCGAAGCGGTTCCTGTTGACCCTCGGCGTCGTCACCGCGGTCGTGATCGCGCTGATCATCCTGAAGCCGGGGGGGCGTCCCGGGCAGAGCGTCCAGCCCTTCGAGCGTCCGGCGGAGCCCGTCACGGCCGCCGCGCCCGCGCGAGAACCCGCGCAGGCGAGCGCAGAGGCGCCCGCCCGGCCCCCGGCCCCGCAGCACGGCGCCGACGCGGTGGTGCGCTCCGGCGAGGAGATCGATCCGAAGCCCAAGGCGGCGCGGCCGCTCGCGACCCCGGTCTGGAGCGCGCCCGTGGATCTCACGTTCTCGTCGTTCAAGGCGCTGCGCCGGGGCTACCGGGCGACCCACGACTTCTCGTCCGAGGAGGTCGCGCGCCTCCACGGCGCCGCGGCGAGGGTCAAGGGCGCGCTCATGCCGATCGATCCGGTGCCCAAGTCGGGCGAGATGAGGCGCTTCTGGCTCGCGAACCCGGTCGTCGTCATGGCCGGGTGCATCTTCTGCAACCCGCCCACCCTGGGCGATCTCGTGTACGTCACGACGGCCGGCGACGCCCCGCTCGTCGTGGATCGCGAGCGGCTCTATAGGAGCGTCGTCTACGCGAAGCTGCTCGGCCGCCTCGAGCTCGGGCCCGGGAAGAGCGACGATGGCGTGGAGTACCTGTTCTCCCTGAGGATGCGGGAGCGACTGGAGTAGGATGGCGTCATGGCGGGCGGGATCGAAATCAGGTCGGTCGACAAGGGCTATCTCGATCGCTCCGGGGCGCGGCAGCGTGTGCTCCGGGCGATCTCCCTCTCGGTCGAGGGCGGCGGGACGGCGATCCTCTCGGGCCCGTCCGGCAGCGGCAAGTCGACCCTGCTCAACCTGATAGCGGGGCTCCACCTTCCCGACGCCGGCGAGATCTCGGTCGACGGCACGGCCGTGAGCGCGCTCGGCGAGTCGGCGCGCGACGCCTTCCGGGCGGCGCGGATCGGCTACGTCTTCCAGACGTTCAACCTCGTCTCGCCGCTCACCGCGCTCGAGAACCTCCTCGTCCCGGCGGCGCTCTGCGGCGAGGCGCCGGACGAGAGCGCGGCGCGCGCCGTCCTCGGCGAGCTCGGCCTGGCCGGGCACCTCGACAAGCGGCCGTACGAGCTGTCCGTGGGCCAGCGCCAGCGGGTCGCCGTCGCGCGGGCCGTCCTCCGCGGGCCCGCGGTGCTCCTGGCCGACGAGCCCACGGCGAACCTCGACGAGGAGTCGACCGGCGCGGTGATCGGAGCGATGCGGCGCATCCTCGACGGCGGGGCGACCTTGGTGCTCGCGACCCACGATCCGCTGCTCGCCGAGGCGTTCCCGGGCGTCGTCCTGGACGTCGTCACCGGGGAGGTGCGGCCATGATCCGCTCGAAGCCCTCCGCGGTCGTCACCCTGGCGCTGCGGTACCTCGCCGAGCGCCGCTTCGCGACGTGGGTGTCGGTGCTCGCGATCGCGCTCTCCGTGATGCTCGTCGTGGCCGTGGGCAACGTCAACTTCGCGGTCAAGAAGACCGCCGTCGAGGGATCGATCCGCTACCCGCTCCTCGTGGGGCCGGAGGGCGCGTCGTCGACGCAGCTCGTGTTCTCGACGATCTTCCACGTGGACAAGCCGACCGGCACGATCCCGTTCGAGGTCTACGAGAGCCTGCGGCGCGATCCGCGCGTGATCGCCGCCTACCCGCTCGCGGTGGCCGACTCGGTGGGGAGCTACCCGATCGTCGGCACCGACGCCGCGATGCTCGCCGATCTCGGGGTCGGAGCGGCCGCAGGCGCGCTGGAGCTCGGCGCGGTCGGGGACGCCGTGCTCGGGAGCGAGGTCGCCGCGCGGACCGAGCTGGGCGTCGGCGACTCCTTCCACGGCACCCACGGGATGGTGGGCGGCGAGGAGGCGCACGAGCACGCCGAGATCGCGTACCGCGTCGTCGGGATCCTGAACCGCACGGACGGCCCGGAGGACGGCGCCGCGTACACCTCCTACGCGACGGTCTGGAAGATGCACGGCGCCGAGCGGCACGGGGCCGGTCGCGAGGAGGAGGACGGACACGCCGGGGCGAAGGACAAGTACCACCTCGGCGAGGGCCGCCTGACCGCGGTGCTCGTGCGCACCGCGAACCCCGGTTTCACGGCGGCGCTCGAGCGCGAGGCGACCCTGACCGCCGGCACGCAGGGCGTCGACACGGGGCGCGCGATCCGCCGCATGGTCGGGTACCTCAACAAGGGCGAGCGCGCGGTGGAGCTGTTCGGCGCCCTCGCGCTCTCCGTGGCGGTCGCCATGATCCTGGTGACGCTCGTCATGAGCCTGAGCGCGCGGCGCAAGGAGCTCGCGCTCCTGCGCAGCCTCGGGGTCGGCCGGCTCACGATCGCGTCGATCATCATGGTCGAGGCGCTCGTCATCACCGTGTCCGGCGCGGCGCTCGGCGTATTGCTCGGTCACTTCGGCGTCTGGTGGTCCGAGCACCTCATAAAGGACGCCATGGGCGTGGCCGTGGAGCCGTGGGTCTGGACGTCGATGGAGACCACGGCGGCCGTCACGGCACTCGTCGCGGGCCAGCTGCTCGGGCTCGTCAGCCTCCTGTGGACCTACAGGATGAACCTCGTGGAAGAGGTCTCGCGGGACTGAGGGCAATGCCGTCCGCTATCGGTCTTCTTTCCTGAAACCAATCCGGTGGGCGGACTTGGCCGGTGGCGCCATCAACGCTCGCATAGCGCCGAGCAAGTCGATGATCTGTTCATCATGAGTCTCGAGCTTTCGCTCGAGCTCCGCCAGTTTGTCGGCCAGATCCTGATGCGCGTCGACGAAACGCTTGAGCTTGGTGAACGCGCGGACCACGAAAATGCTTATTTCTATGGCACGGGACGAGTTCAGAACTGAAGCGGCCATGAGCGCGCCGTGTTCCGTGAACGCGAACGGTGAGCTGCGCCGCCCACCTCTGCCCTCGTTTGATATCGCAAATTGCGATATCAAACTTTCGTGCTCTTCAGGAGTGAGCTGAAACATGAAATCGGCTGGAAATCGGACCAGGTTGCGCTTCACCTGCTCGTTCAGCCTGTGCGTCTTGACGCCATAGAGCTCCGCGAGATCCGCATCGAGCATCACCTTTACCCCGCGCAGAGTGAAGATCGTGCGCTCGATGGGATCCAACGGGCCAGTGATAAGTTTCTTCACAGGGACATCTCCCGCGCGCACTTCGCGTCGATCGGTCGCTTCCCCCTGAATCGGACGTTCTGGGGAAAAGTTGCGGAAAATCGACCAGCGCGACCTTCGGGACACCTATAATTGGTTTCAGAGGTAGCGCTTATGAACACGAGGGTAGCTCTTGGACAATCGGCTCTCCGCTCGCTCGGGATCACCGCGCTGACGTCCCTTCTCTTGGCGATCCCACGATTTGCGGGGGCAGGTGACAACCCTTCCTGCTATGGGTCGTTCGGCGAGTTCCCGAGCGAGGACGATACTGATGTTCCGTTGAACCCGATCTTCTTCTCCCAAGATTTCAGCTACGTCCAGGACTTCGCGGGGGAAATCGCCTCCTTCCTCTTGCGCCGAGCCGACGGGAGCGGTGGCTCGATCCCCGCGTCGGAATTCGTTACTCTCGAAGAGTACCCCGTGTGCCTCTTCGTCGCCTATAAGCCCGACATCGAGCTGGAGCCGCAGACCGCCTATGTCATCGAATGGGATTATCACGATGTCGAGTTCACCACCGGTACCGCCAGCGACCACGACCCACCAGTCCTGGAGACTGACCCGCACGATCCTTGCGAGATCACGTACGGCGCCGACGAGCGTCTGGTGCTCATGGTGTATTATGGTCAGTACAGCTTGTATATCGTTGCGCCCGAAGGCGGAAGCGTACCGGGATGCGGAAGCCCGAGGACGGTGTACGACGCGGCGGGAAACTCGGTGGAGGTCGGGGGCAACGACGCCCCGGACGGCGGCTGCGACGCGTCCGCCGCGGGCTCACCGCTGGGACACGGCGGCGGGTTGCTGCGCGCGCTGCTCTGAAGTGCATCGACGTGATCACCGAAATCCACATCCAAAAACGCGCGTGGCGTACCCTCTTTCAATGAAGACGTACCATCACCGAACGGAGAACCGACCCATGAAGAGAGCCGCTCTCGTGTTATCGATTCTGACGCTCGCCGCGCCGGTCGCGCACGCGTCGTGGACGATGCAGCAGTGCAACGGCGACCAGAACACGACCTACCTCTCGATCGGCGCCGGGAGCACGTCCGTCGCGGCGGCGATGGGCTACATCAACTCGGGCTCCAGCACGCAGGTCCTGTACTCCCACACCGCGGACGGCGACTCCTGGGTCGAGGGCGGCTTCGCGCTTTACGGGAGCGCGGTCGGCTTCGCGGACGCGTCCGTGGGCTACATGGGCGGCCTGATCGGCAAGGTCTGGCGGACGATCGACGGCGGCGCGTCCTGGGCCGAGATCCCCGAGGCCGCGCTCGGCGCCGGGACGATGATGGACGGCGACGCGGCGGTGGACGTCGTGGTGTCGGACGACGGTGCGACGGTGTGGATCGTCGGAGCGGCCGGCCGCTGCTCCCACTCGGAGGACGGCGGCACGACCTGGACCAAGATCGACGTGACGCTGCCGGCGGGTGAGGAGCTCGCCGTGACAGGGGGCGCGATCCGCGGCGAGACGATCTGGCTCGTGGGCGGCCTTTTGATGACCGCGCCGACCGAGGCGACCGACACGGAGGAGGCGACCCCGGGCAACCCGGCGTCGAGCGGCTTCGTGCTCCGCTCCGACGACGGCGGCACGAGCTTCGAGACGATCGCGTCCGACCTCGACTACTCGCTCGACGGCGTGTCGTTCGTCAACCCGGAGGAAGGCTGGGCCGCCGCGGCGAAGTACACCGAGGACGGCGGCGCGATCGGGATCACGTCGGACGGCGGCGAGACGTGGGACTTCGTTGCCCCGCCGGATCTCCCGGACGACGAGGTCGTCGGGCTCGCGATGGGCGCCTCGAAGGTGATCGCCGGGTGCGGCGACGTGCGGTTCTTCGGCCGGCTCGTCGGCGTCGCGTCGTGCACGACGAGGACCTACGAGTACGACGGCTCCAACGGTCTCTACCTCTCGACGGACGGCGGCGAGACGTGGGCCGTCCAGACCGGGTACAAGGCGGCGTTTCCGAACCAGTTCGCGGCCGCGAGCGCGATCCTCGACGCCGCGATGCCCGACTGCAACCGCGTCTGGCTCACCGGCGAGGGCAAGGTGATCGCGCGCTGGGACAACGACGACACCTCCTTGGACTGCGAGGAAGGCGGCGCGCCGAGCGACGAGGCTCCGGCCGACGACGACGCGGCCGGCTCGGGCGGCGGCGGGTGCGGCTGCGCGGCGGCTGGGGCCACGTCGGAGCCCGCACCTTCCTTGTTCGCCCTTTTCTTCTGAGCTCAGCGCAACGAGAAGCTCTGGTAGACCAGCGACGCCCGCTCGACCTGGCGGCCGGCGACGAGGCGGAGCTTGCTCCGGAACATCGGTCCCGCCGTGACGCACGTATGGAACTCGCCGTTCTCTCCGCACGGATCGACGCCGCGCGGGAGGGCTGCGATCAGCTCGGCGTCCCACCTCCGGCCGAGGAAAGAGCGATCGAAGACGCGCGTGTCGACACAGGACACGTGCGACTCGATCCCGGCGTCGATCATCTCCTTCGCGAGCGCCGCCGGGCCCTTGCCCCACAGCGGGAACTCCGCGGCGATGCCGGTACCCTCGAGGTTGCGCTCGCGGCTCGACCTCACGCCCTCGAGCGCGATGTCGCCGAACGCGATCACGTCGATGCGCTGCGATCGGGCGCGGCGCATCTCCTCGGCCATGATCGCCGCGTACACCTCGTCGGTCCAGCCCGGGGGCAGCCAGATCTTGTGGAGCGCCGTGCGCGCGGCGACGGCCTGGGCTTCGAGGATCCCCTCGTTCGCGGCGTGCAGGAGGGAGCACCGCGTCTCGGCGCTCATCGTGGTGAACAGCCCGACGACCGAGAGATCCGCGCGGCGCCTCAGCAGGTGGAGGGCGTACGCCGCGTCCTTGCCGCCCGACCAGGCCAGCAGCGCGCGCCGGCGCTTCATCAGAGCACCCACTCCTCCGGGACGCCCGCCGCCTCGACCATCGCGGCGCGCGCCGCGCCGGGCGACGCCGGATCGAGGGCGCCGGCCTTCCCGTCCCGGACGAGGACGATGCCGTCGCCGAAACGCTCGGCGTCGGCGATCGAGTGCGAGACTATCAGGAACGCGGTCCCGCGGCGCGCGCGCATGTCGGCGAGGACGCCGTGCAGGGCGAACCGCTGGGCGACGTCGAGGTGGCTTGTCGGCTCGTCGAGCAGGACGAGCGGCGCCTCTTCGGCGAGCACCATCGCGAGGCGCGCCCGCTGGCGCTCTCCGCCGCTGAGCTCCCCGAGCCGGGCGTCCCGGAGCTCTCGGACGCGGCACAGCTCCATCGCCGCCTCGACCTCGCGCACGTCCCCGGGGCCGAGGTGCCCGAAGCGGCCCAGGTACGGCGTGCGCCCGAGCCGCACGAGCTCCGCGACGGTGAGCCCGGGATCGATCTCCTGCTGCTGCGGCAGGAACGCGACGAGCTTCGCCCGCTCCCGCGGCGAGAGCGACGGCACGCTCCGTCCGGAGACGATCACCTCGCCCAGGAGCGGCGGGAGCTGGCCGCAGATCGTCCGCAGCACGGTGCTCTTGCCCGCGCCGTTCAGCCCGATGATCGAGACGGACTCCCCCACCCCGAGGCGCAACGCGCCTGCGTCGACGACGGCGCGCGCGCCGTAGCCGCAGACGAGCCCGCGCGTCTCGAGCGGCGTCACGCGCCCCTCCGCATCTCGCGCCGGATCAGGGCGAACAGGATCGGCGTCCCGATGAGCGCGGTCAGGACGCCGACCGGCAGCTCGGCGGGCGAGATCACCGATCGCGCCGCGGCGTCCCCGATCACGAGGATCAGCGCCCCGCTCGCGGCCGCGAGCGGCACGTTCGCGCGGAAGTCGCCGCCGACGAGGAGGCGGACCGCGTGGGGCACGATCAGCCCCACGTACCCGACCATCCCGGAGAGCGACACCGCGAGGCCGGTCAGGAGGCTCGCCGCCCACGCGGACTCCCGCAGTGTCCGGCGCGTGTCGACGCCGACGAGCCCCGCGCCCTCCTCGCCGAGCGCGAAGGCGTTGATCGCCCCGCCCCGCGTCCACGCGAAGGTCGACGCGAGAGCGACGCCCGCGGCGGCGACGTAGATCTGCCCCCACTCCGCCGAGCTGACGCCGCCGGCGAGCCAGAACGAGGCGAACCGGAGCCGCAGCGGCTCGAGCGACACGAGGAGCACGGTCATGATCGCCGCGCAGAACGCGTTCACGACGATGCCGCCCAGGATCAGCCCGAGCACGGTGACCCTCCCCCGCGGCCCGCGGGAGAGCGTGAGCACGAGCGCCGTGGCCGCCTGCGCCCCCGCGAACGCGGCGACGGGCACGACCCACCAGCCGAGCGCGGGGATCGCGTGCGGGATGGCGTAGAGCGCGACCACCGCGACGCCCGCGCCGCCGGACACGCCGAGGAGGAACGGATCGGCGAGCGGGTTGCGGCTCACGCCCTGCAGGAGGAGCCCGGCGACCGCGAGCGCCGCCCCCGTGAGCGCGGCCGCCACGACGCGCGGCACGCGGAGCTCGGCGATCACCGCCGCGAGCCCCCGATCCGCGCCGGAGATCAGCCGGATGGGCCAGTCGAGCTCGAGCGTCAGCTCCCCGCCCCTGCTGCCGAGCGCCGCGGCGGCGTACGCGGCCGCCGCGAGGAGCGCGACGGCGCAGAGCGTCACCGGTGCGACCCTGAGCCTCACGGCGCGCCCCCGTCCACCGGCGCCCTCTCGCGCAGCGCCGCCGCCAGCGCGCGCAGGCCGTCCGCGAGCCTCGGCCCGGGGCGCGACAGGAGATCGCCGTCGATCTCCGCTATCACGCGCCCCGCGGACGCGGCGGCGAGCGAGGACCACCCGGGCCGGCCCATGATCTCCGCGGCGGCGTCCTTCCCCGCGAGCCCGTTGTGCGCGACGAGCACGACCTCCGGCGCCGCGCGGATGATCGCCTCGGCCGAGATCTGGACGTACGGCTTGGTCACGCCGCTCGCGGCGTTACGTCCGCCCGCGAGCTCCACGAGCTCGGCGACGAAAGAACCCGGTCCTGCCGTCCATGGCCGGGTCGGGTCGGCCGCGTCGATCTCGACGTACACCGACGGCCGCGGCGCCGCCCCGATCCCGCGCGCGACCTCTTCCCGGACGGCGAGCATCTCCTCGGCCTCCCTCCGCGCTTCGGCCTCCCTGCCACAGAGCGCGCCGAGCTTGACGAGATCCGCGGCGACCTCTTCGTAGTTATCCGGGTGCAGCACGGCGACCTTTAGCCCGACGCGCTCGAATGTGTCGGCGTTCCTGCCGTCGTCGGCGAACAGGAGCACGATATCCGGCGAGAAGCCGGCGACGTTCCGCACCGAGACCTGCACGCCGTCGACCTTCGGGATGGCGTCCACGCCGGGCGACGGGTGGTCGGACCACGTGTCGCGCAGGATCACGCACCCGCCGCAGCCGATCGCGAACAGCGACTCGACGAAGCACGGCGCGAGCGCCGCGATCCGCGTCGCCGGCCTCTCGATCGCGACCTCGCGGCCGAGATCGTCGGTGATCCGGATCGCCGGCCTCCTCGCCTCCACGGGCGCGGCGACCTCCTCCGCCGCGTTGCAGGAGGCCGTCGCGGCGAGCGCCGCGAGGGCGACGAGGAGCCCTGTGTCCGTGCGAGCCATCAGCGCAGCATGACGATCATGGCGGCGATGCGCCCGGCGATGTCGTCCATCACCTCGCGCTGGGTGCGGGAGCCCGCGTACGACTCGCCCGCGGCCGAGCCGGACGCGATGCTGCGGCCGTCGCCCGAGAACCGGGTGGGGGGGATGATCCGCTCGCCTTCCGCCCCGTCGAGGCTGATCATCACCTCGACGCGCCACACCGTGTCGCACGGCAGGAGCACGCCGCCGCTGCGCATCGTCATGCCGGTCTCGTCGCCGATCGCCGCGATGACCATGCTCAACACCGGGGCGCCCGCACCCTCGGCGACCACCTCGATCCCGAGCGCGGCGAGCTGGCGGCGCACCTCCTCGGTGAACGGCGCCGCGACCCCGCCGAACGAGCTCTCGTTCTTCGCGACCGGCACCGCGACCTTCGTGATGGCGTCCGGATCCTTCGCCTCCCCGGCGAGCGGCCTGTACCCGCACGCCGCGAGCAGGCCGAGCGCCAGCGCGAGCGCCGGAGGGAGGGTGATTCGCGGCTTGGGCATCGCGCCAATCTAATCTTTTTCGTTGCCTCGTCGCAAGGCCGGGCGTCAAACTCCCAGCGAATGACAGACGCCCGGCAGGAGGCCCTCGTGAGCCCGTTGCAGTTGCGCCCCGTGGTCTGGGCGGCGCGGCTCCTCGCGGGCGTCGTGATCGTGCACGGCGCCCTCGCGGCGCTGATCTTCAACGAGCTCCCCGCGCGCATCCCCGTGCACTTCGGCTCGGGCGGGGCGCCGGACGCGTTCGCGAGCCCGGGGCTCTCGAGCTGGTTCTTCATGGTGATCGTCTCCGCGATCCTGGCCCTCGTCGTCGGCTCGGCCTCGCTCGCGATCTTCCGCATCCCCCCGAGGTGGCTGAGCCTCCCGCGGAAGGCGGCGTTCCTCGCGCTCCCGGAGCCGGATCGCCGGGCCGTGCTCGGCGTGGTGTCGGCGTTCACGATGCTCCTCGGCGCGACCGTGTGCGCCGGGCTGCTGGCGATCCACGTCGTCGTGGCGCTCGCCGCGCTCGGCGTGATCGAGGCGTTCCCGATCGCCGCGCCGTTCGTCATCACGGGCGCCGTGTTCATCCTGCTCGTCGCGATGTTCATCCGCGTGTCCGCGGCCGTCGAGTCGGCGACCGCGCGGCGCGTGCAAAACAGGAGGTGATCTCATGGCTCGGACATTTTGGCTCGCCGTTCTCCTCGCGTCGGCCCTCTTCCCGCTCGGGTGCGGCGACGACGACTCGATAGGCGGCGAGGGGGAAACGGACTCCGATTCGGACACGGATTCGGATGGAGATTCGGACACGGACTCCGACTCCGACACGGACACGGACTCCGACACGGACACCGACTCGGACACGGATCCGGAAACGATCACGGCGCAGGTCGAGTTCCAGACGTCGATGGGCGACTTCGTGATCGGGCTCTACGGCAACGAGATGCCGATCACGGTCGAGAACTTCCTCGCGTACGTGAACGACGGGTTCTACGACGGGTTCATCTTCCACCGCGTCATCGCGGACTTCATGATCCAGGGCGGCGGCTTCGACGAGGAGCTGATGGCGCAACCGACAGACCCGGCCATCGAGCTCGAGATCTCCGACTGGATATCCCACCAGCCAGGCGTGATCGG
>JALNZK010000019.1:0-11694 GCA_023229365.1 Pseudomonadota bacterium
TCCTCCAGGTACAGCGCCGTCCAGACCTTGCCGAGCACGCCGCGCAGGCCGAAACGTTCGAAGACGAGGCCCATCGCCTGGCCGAACAGCTCCGTCCCCGCGGCCTCGTTCTCGGCGGGTTCGGGCTCCGCCCTGGGGCGCCGCCCCTGCACTACTCCCCCGCGTCCTGACCGGCGTCGGCGTCTGCGTCGGTGTCCGTGTCGGAATCCGAGTCCGAATCGACATCCGTGTCCGAATCGATTCCGCCGGACAGGTCTGTATCGTTACCGCCGTCGCACGACGCGACGAGCAGCCCGCCGACCATCGCCGCGGCGCCGACCTTTCGCAGGAAACGCTTGTTCCTCTGCCTCTTCGGGGCGAGCCGCTCGACCAACGAGCCGAGCGAGGCTCTGGGCAGCGCCGCCAGGAGCGCCCGCTCGGACGCGGTCACGGCGATCTCCGCCGAGGAGATCGCGGCCATGGGATCGGCGAGCAGCCTCTCCTTGAACTCCGCGTCGCGCGCGGCGCGCAGGAGGACGTGCTCCAGGTTCACGGGCACCTCGGCCTCGGCGCGATGGCCACGATGATCTCTTCGGTTGTTGTCCATGTCCGGATTGTAGCATCCTACCGTGGTGTTCTCCATCCGGCAGTTCCGATACGGTGCGGACAACCTCGCGTACGTCGTGCACGCGGGCGGCGAGGCGATGGCGATCGACGGCGGCGCGGCGCAGGAGATCCTCGGCTTTCTCCGCGAGCGCCGGCTCGTCCTGAAGATCGTGACGAACACCCACGGCCACGGCGATCACACACCCGGGAACGTCGCGCTGCTCGGAGCGTCGAGCGCGGCGCTGCTCGAGCCGTCGGCGCTCTCGAAGCGGCCCGAGCCGATCCCGCTCGGCGGCGGCCGGATCGAGGTGATCCCCACGCCGGGCCACTCGCGCGACTCGATCACGTTCTACACCGGCGCCGCGGCGATCACCGGCGACACGCTGTTCAACTTCACCATCGGCAACTGCTTCACGGGCGATCTCGGCGCGTTCCACGCCTCGATCCGCGCGCTCATGGCGCTGCCGGACGCGACGCTCGTGTACGCGGGCCACGACTACGTCCGCGACTCCCTCGAGGCCGCCGCGCGCCTGGAGCCCGGCAACCCGGAGATCGCGCCGTGCCTCGGGCGGTACGTTCCTGAACACGTCGTGTCCACTCTGGGCGACGAGCGGCGCGTGAACCCCTACCTGCGGTTCGACGAGCCATCGATCGTCGCCCTGCTCGCGGCGCGCGGGCTGCCGATCGCGACCGAGCGCGACAGGTGGCGATCGCTGATGTCGATCGGGTGAGGCCCTCACTCGCAGGCGATCCGCCACGCGGTGAGATCCCAGTCCTTGACGAGCGTAGAGAACCCCTCGAGCGCCGGATCGCCGCAGATCTCGTCCGCGAGATCCTGGCCGTCGGCGGTGTCGTCGACGTACTCCACGTGGAACACCGCCTTGCCCGCCACGACGAACGGCGCGTAGCGATCGCACTCGTCGTACGCGAAGCACTCCTCGTTGAGCGCCCAGTCGTAGCACGGCTCGAGCACAACGAGCTGATCCACGTCGTTCTTCAACCCGACCGAGAGGCCGCGCGCGTGCGCCTCCTCGGCGATGAACGCGTTGTAGTCGAGCTGATCGAAGCCGTCGAAGTCGAACCCCGAGTCGTTGTCCTCGAGGTAACCGTCCATGTTGTCCGGCTCCACGCCGTCGCACTCCTTGTCGACCGCGACGTCGAGACGGGCCCGCATGAGCTCCCGCACCGTCTCGTCGCGCACGTCGAGCCACTTCTCGTCCGGCCAGTCCTCCATCGCGTTGCCGATCACCTCGTCCGGGAACTCGCCCGCGTCGTCGCGCCACTCCTCCCACGTGCCGGCGGAGAAGTAGCAGACGACGAACCGCCCGTCCGCGTGGAGCCCGTCGATCACCGACTGCTCGGTGTTGAACAGGTCGATGTCGTACATCGCCACGCCGATGCCGGTGTCGATCGCGCCCGTGAGCTGCCACTGCCACGTCGTCCCCGCCGCCAGGTCGCCCGCGGGTTCGCCCTCGCAGCCGCCGTCCCAGGCGCTCCAGTCGGGCGGCCCGTCGTCGCCGTCGTCGTCCCCTCCGCCGCAGCCCGGGGCGAGAGAGAGCGCGAGAACCGGCAGGAACAACCCGAAACCTCTGATCCTTCTCATCTTCTCCCCCTTTCGGACGGCTCGGATGCGGAATGTCAGCTCTGCGGGAGGCAGGCGCCGCCGCCGCTCGTGAGCTCCGCGCACCAGTCGGTGTAATAGCCGCAGTCCGCCTGGTAGTCGCACCCGTCGTAGAAGCAACCGTAGCTGCTCGTGTCGTAGCCGTAGCACACGCCGTAGGAGCACCCGTACAGGTCGCAGTCGGATTCCGGCGGGGTCGAGTCCGGGTAGCCGAAGCAGACGCCGATCCCGTCGGCGTAGAGGCACTCCCCCGTCGAGGTTCCCTCCACCGTCGAGCAGGCGATCGGCGTGCAGCGAGGCCAGCAGTAGAGATCCCCTTCCGCCGGGAACCCGTTCACGCAGACGTAGCTCGACGGGTCGTCGCAGGCGTCGCCCACCTCGCAGCACACCTGTTCGGAAGCGCCGCACGTCGGGTCGTCGACATCGCTGTCCGAGTCCGAGTCCGAGTCGGAGTCCGAATCCGAGTCGGAGTCCGAATCCGAGTCGGAATCCGAGTCCGAGTCCGAGTCGGCGTCCGAATCCGAGTCGGAATCCGAGTCCGAGTCCGAGTCGGCGTCGCCACCTGTGTTGTCTACCGTCCCGCCCGCGCAGCCCGCCGAAGCGAACAGCGGGAGCAACACCAAGATCGACAGCCTCCGAAAGCGCATTACCTTCGACCTCCGTCCGGGTGACCCGGCTTTCTCCCATGGATGATACAGCATCCCGCGACCCTCAATCCACCCAGAGCGCGTCGAGGTGGAAGTTGCGCCGCTTCGGGCTCGCGGCCGACACGCCGAGCGTCACCGACCGGCACCGCTCGTCCGGGAGGCGGAACGACGCGCCCCGCAGCCCCGGCGCGTTGGGGAAGACGTGGCGCCCGATCTGCCGCGTGCCGCACCGCACGACGACCTCGACGTCCGCGCGGCGCCACTGCGGCGCGCCGTCCACGAGCCCGCCGTAGACGGTCACCCACCGAGGCTCCCCGATTACGGGCAGATCGATCACGCGCTCGCCCTTCCCGGACGGCCGCGCCTCGAGCATCGCCCGCGGCACCTTGAGGAACCGCGCCGGCTTCAGCTCCGGAATCGCCGCCCGCGCGCCATCGTGCCGCGCCCTGAACACGGCGATCCGGAACCGGCCGCGCCGGTCGTTGGACTCCTCCGTGTACGGGCCGTCCCCGTCGCTCCCGAGATACAGGGCGCGGTGCTCGTCGAGCAGCCCGTACCGCTCCACGGCGAAGATCCGCGACGGCTCGAGCGGGTTCGGTATCGCCGCGCGACGCGGCAGGAGGAGCGTGTAAGGGTCCGACGCGAGCCTCGCCCGTGCGCGGAGATCGCGCCCGGCGAGTATCGGTTTGGCGAACAGGAACGCCACGCGGTATCCGGATCGGTCGAGCACGAGATCGCCCGGCCTGAGCTCGGCGCGCAGGTACGACTCCGTGCTGCGCCGGCCCCCGTCGGCGAAGTGCGCGCGCAGCGGCAGCAGCATGGCGACGAGCGCCGCGGCGACGCAGACCCAGCCGAGGATCTCCGCGGCCGCGACGATCCGCGGGCGGGCGGCGGCGAGCGCGGCGATCCGCGACGGCGCCTCGGCGACCCTCGGTGCGGCGCCGGCGGCGACCGTGGCGGCCAGTGCGAGCGCGCACACGCCGATCCAGAAGCTCATCCAGATAATCGGGTTGAACGCCACGAACAGCGCGTAGGCGACCGCGGCGAGCGAGAGCGCGCCGGCGGGCGTGCGCTGGCGCCACGCGGCGAAGGCGATCACGATCGCGACCGAGCCGAGTTGGAGCGGCAGGAGCCAGGCGGCCATCCCTTCTTTGTAGAGCGGTCCCGAGAGCCCCATCATCCCGTAGAACCACTTCGAGTGCGCCGGCCCGTACTCGAGGAGCCAGCGCACGGTCCCCGCATAGAACGCGTCCGGATCCCGCAGCACGAACGGCGTGAAGATCGCCGCCGCTACGAGGCCGGTGATCAGCAGCGCGCGGAACAGCGTCCTCGCGCCGAAGCCGCGGGCGAGCCAGATCGCCGCGAACGGGGCCAGCACGAGGTTGAACGGCCGCACGGCGAGCGCGGCCCCGAGGAGCGCCCCCGCGAGGAGCGGCCGTCGTGTGGCGACGGCGGCGCCGAAGCAAGCGACGATCGCCCAGTCGAGGTTCGGCTCCGCGTAGATGCCGTTCCAGTGCACGTCGGGCAGGAACAGGGTGGCCGCGACGCCGACCAGCACCGGCCCGCGCAGCGGCGCCCGCAAATAGAGCGCCGCGCCCCCGACGGCGATCGCGGCGATCCCGTCCGCGAGGACGCAGGTGAACCGGACGTCCGCGCCGAGCAGGTACGCGGGCAGGTGCGCGAGCCACAGCCCCGGCGGGTACGTGAGCGGCACCTGGGAGCCGACCTGCATCTGGTGCAGGCCGTACGGGTTCTCGCCCGACGTGAAGCGGTCCAGCGCGCTCAGCACGAGGGCGAGCATGTCGCGGCGCGCGGGATCGATCTCCCACTGCCAGAGGCCGGCCGTGCGGGCGACGATCCCCGCGGCGACGATCAGCGCGAGCGAGAGCGCCGGTCGCGGCGGCCGGGCGACGACGACGGCGAGCACCGCCCAGGCCGCGCCGAACGCGATCCAGACGGGCTGGTCCATCCGGAACAGCACCATCTTCTGGTGGACCGCGCCGGTCGCGAGGTGCGCGAGCAGCAGCCCCGCGACAGCCGCCGCCACGCGCAGCCAGTGGGCCTCGGCGCCGCGGGCGAACCACAACACCCCCGCCCCCGCAGCCTCATTCTTCCCGCTCAGCCTCGGCGCGACGAGCGCGAGCCCGGCCGCCCACAGCGCGAGCAGCCCGAAGAAGACGGGCGTCGTCTCGAGCGGCGCCCTGTGGGTGTCCGCGACGCAGATCAGCGCCATCAGGGCGAGCGGGATCAGGGCGGCTGCGTTCGCGACGACCTGCATCGATGCGGCTCCGGCAGATTGACACGTGCGAGTCGGGAACAATATAAGAGCGGCGCGCCCCGGTCCACAGCAAATGGTCGTCTTGAGACACATAGCCCGCTGGCTGAAGCTCGCCCTCGAGCCTTCGCCCACGAGGCCGTTCTTCGCCGTGCTCGGCGTATACGCCGTGCTGGAGCTCGCATTCATAGCGGTCGTCTTCTGGAAGCACGGGTTCCGCCTGCGCGATCCGCTCGTCGCCCTGTACTTCGCGGAGAAGATCGTCTTCGACTTCGCGCTCTACTACGCGGTGGCGGGGGCGCTCCTCAGGCTGACCCGCCGCGCCTGGCCCGCGTTCACCTTCTCGTTCCTCTATTTCGGCGTCATGATCGCGGACACGTTCGTCTACTACTTCGCGAGCACGCTGCTCGAGCTGCAGCACCTCTCCCTGATCGAGGGGTACAGCCTCGCGGGCTTCGTCACCCCGGCCGGCATCGGCTTCGCGGCGGGCTTCGTCGTCCTCCTCGCCGCGCTCTACCTGGCCCTGCGGCGGCTCGCGCCCAAGGCGACATGGCCGAGCGCCGCGCGGTTCGCCGCCGTCGCGATCGCGCTGGCCGCGGCGAGGATCCCGACCCGGGCCTCGGAGGTCAACAAGGCGGACGATCGCTACGACAAGGTGATCATGGTGTTCCGCAACGCGCAGCTCGAGTACGCGTCGCAGAACCCGCTCGTCGGCTTCGTCAACGACATCGTCCTGCGCAGCGTCTCGGAGAAGCTGTACACGATGAAGGGCTCCGAGACGTACCGCAAGTACATGAGGGACTACGACTTCGCCGCCGAGGACTACCGCGTCTCGAAGAGCTTCGTCCCGTACGAGAGCGCTATCCGCGAGCTCGAGCTGCCGCTCGGCGAGCGCCGCTACGGGGACCTCGGCCTCGGCGAGCTCCGGCGCGTCGTCGTCGTCTTCGCCGAGTCGTTCGGGACCGATCTGCTGCGCTGCCGGAACCCGGCGCTCCCGTACGACGTCGCCCCGAACCTGTGCGCCCCGCGGCTGCGCGACCGGACGTTCCACAACATGACGGCCTCGGGAACGCCCACGCTGCAGGGGATGACCACCGCCTACGCGAGCCACCCGAACTACGACATCCAGAAGCTCACGGGCTACCAGAACTACCTCACGAGGCTCGTCAAGGCGCACGGCTACAAGACGCTGTTCATGCGCAGCGCGTCGCGCTACTTCGCCGACGAGAACATCGTGTTCGCGCGGTGGGGCTTCGATCGCGTCGTCGCGCGGGAGGACTTCTACGAGCGCGAGGAGCTGCGGAAGTACATCTACGGCTGGGGGCTCGAGGACCGGATCCTGTACGACGAGGTCGTCGCCGAGCTCGCGCGGCGCCGCGACGAGAAGCTGTTCGTCACCGTGCTCGGGACGGACATGCACCCGCTGCACGGCCAGGGGAAGTTCGCGCACCTCACCTACCCGCCGCTGCCCGGCGACTTCGCGGTGTTCAAGACCGCGCGGCACTTCATGAAGGCGGTCCACCACGTCGACCACGATCTCTCGCGGTTCATCGACCGCCTGACCGAGAAGGGGCTTCTCGGCGAGGACGCGGCGCTGTTCATCGTCGCCGACCACTCGTGCCCGCCGAACGCGGTGACGATGCGGATCCCCGGCCACACGCGGGAGCCGCTCGGCAAGATCCCGTTCGTCGTCTGGACCGGGCGCGATCTCGGCCCGTTCGAGACCGGGAGGCTCGCCTCGCAGATCGACGTGGCGCCGACCGTCGCCCACGTCATGGGGCTGCCCATCCCCGCCGGCTGGTGGGGCGAGAGCCTGCTCGCCGAGTCGAAGAGGAACCCGGCGATCGGCTACGACAAGGGCCGCATGCGGCTCGAGATGCAGGACGGCGGCGGCCGCCTCTACAACCTCAAGAAGCCCGACACCGTCCCGGACGAAGTCGAAAAGCTCTTCCACACCGTTTTCGTCCCCTGACACGATTCTTCAGGCCGATTCCCGTGTTTTGTGGAACCGTATGAAGAAGAATCAACAAGGAGCACCCTTATGACGCGCACATCACGAGTTCTGCTCTCCTCGACGTCGGCCGTCGCGGGGCTCGCCCTTACGGCGGTCCTCGGCGCCTGCGACCCGATCGGCATCCC
The DNA here is from genome assembly GCA_023229365.1 of Pseudomonadota bacterium. Lineage (NCBI taxonomy): Bacteria > Pseudomonadati > Pseudomonadota > Pseudomonadota bacterium. The sequence goes on from JALNZK010000019.1 coordinate 7,268, forward strand.
GGCCGCCGCCATGGTGGACAAGCGGCCCGCGGAGATCGTCGGCGGCGACACCTGCACCGACTCGACCTGCCCGGACGCGGTCGGCGCGCTCGTCTCGGGCTGGGGCGGCGCGTTCTGCACGGCCACGCTGATCGACGCGCAGTGGGTCCTGACCGCGGCGCACTGCGTCGCGGGGTACACCACGAGCGTCGACTTCCTGATCGGCAACGACGAGGACACGGGCGACACCTACGCGACGAACGCCGCCTACGCCCACCCGGACTACGACGAGGATCTCGTCATCAACGACATCGCGCTCGTCCACCTCTCGTCGCCGATCGGCTCCACGGTCGCCACGCCGATCCCGATCAACACGACGGCCCTGACCGACGCCATCGAGGGCGAGCTCGTGTTCTACGCCGGCTTCGGCGCAACGAGCGGCTCGGGCGGGGGCAGCGGGACCAGGCGCTACACCGAGATGGAGCTCTACAGGCTCGGCGAGATAGAGTACTCGAGCCGCTACGTCGACACGAGCTCCGGCATCTGCTTCGGCGACTCGGGCGGGCCCGGGATCTACAACCTCGGCAGCGGCGACCGCGTTATCGGCGTCAACTCGACCGTGAGCTCCACGGGCGGCGACGAGTGCATGGGGTACTACAACGACACCCGCGTCGACGCCTACGCCGCCTGGATCAACGGCTACCTCGGCGATCCGATCCCGGACTGCAACGACGACATCGGGCTCTGCGTCTGCGACGACGCCTGCCAGGGCGACGGCACGTGCGACAACGCCGTGTGCGGCACGGAGGCCTGCGGCGACACCTACATGTGCATGGCGTACTGCGACGCGACGGCGGCCTGCGTGAGCGACTGCTACGTCATGGCCGAGGACGGCGTGCTCGACGACGTGGACGACGTCATGAACTGCTTCTACAACAACTGCGCCGGCGAGACGACGGATGCGGGGTTCCTCCACTGCATCGTCGACGAGTGCCCGAACCAGATCGAGTCTTGCTGGGACGTCGCGCTGTGCGATCTCCTCGGCGGCGACTGCGGCTCGACCCAGGCCTGCCGCCCCGTGGGCTCGTACGGGTTCACGGACTGCCTCACGACGGACACGGCCGAGTACGGCGAGCCGTGCGACGCGGGCGCCTCGGATCCGACCTCGTGCGGCGACGGCTACATCTGCCTGACCGAGGCGAGCCTCGGCGGCGGGATCTGCCACCAGATCTGCAGCGACGGCGGCGACTGCACCGAGGGCGGCGGCGAGTGCGACCTGATCTTCCCGGTCCCCAACGACGCCTACGGCGCGTGCGACGACGACTTTACGGGGACCGACTCGGACACCGACTCCGACACCGATTCCGACACCGATTCGGATTCGGATTCGGACTCCGATTCCGACTCCGATTCGGACACGGACGCCGACTCGGATTCGGACACCGACGTGCTGACCCCGGCGGACGACGGCTGCGGATGCAGGACGACCGGCAGGCCGGCGCCGGCCGCGGGCCTCCTCTCCCTCATCCTCTGCTGATCGCCCGCCCGCGGTCGAACCGCTCCCACAACCGGTACGTCCACACGGCCGCCGCGGCCATGCCGAGCCGCGGCACGGTGATCCAGAGCGCCCACGCGCCGACGGCCACGAAGAGGATCGTGTCCTCGAGCAGGGAGTGGCACAGGGCAACCGAGATGTTCAGGGTGTTCACGTCGCTCCTGTCGAGCCGTCCGGCCTTGGCCTCCTCCACGATGATGCCGCCGCCGTACGCGAGCCCGAGCGTGTTCGCGACGAGCCAGAGGAACGCCACCTTGCGGTTGAGGCCGAGCACCCACATGGCCGGGCCGAGGGCACGCGACAGGACGCGGATGGCGCCCAGCTCGTCGAGCAGCCGCTGCGCCACGGTGAGCGACACGACGATCACCGCGATCTTCAGCAGGAGCGTTCCCGCGGATCGCGCCCAGGCGGCGAGCGCGCCTAGCAGCGAGATCGCGTCCTGCGACATCGAGGCCGCGGCCCCCGCGTGCACCACCACCCCGTCGTCTGCGGGAAGGAAGAGGTTGAGCGCGAGGCCGCCGACGCACGCGCCGCCGATGCGGAGGAGCGCCATCGCCACCCCCGAGGTCCCGGTGCGCCGCTGGATGGGCGACTCGACGAGGAGGTTGGGGCAGACGGGGATCATCAGCGCGAGGATCGTGAGCTCGCGCCCGGTCAGGGGGAAGGCGCTGAAGGCGGCGATGGCGGAGTAGCAGTTCACGAGCGCCCCGGTGAGAAAGGCGATCGCCGTCTCCTCCGGCACGCCGAAAAGGCCGAGCACGGGCGCGACGTAGCCGGCCGCGCTGTCGAGCGCGCCGCTCCACGCGAGCAGCGTCACCGAGAGGGAGACCGGGACGACGAGGACCGCGAGCCACGCCGTGGTCTTGAGACCGCCGAGCGCTCCCGTGCGGGCCGCGCGCCGCAAACGCTCGGATCGGTTGAGTGGGGCGGGCTCCCCCAACCTACTTGCCGGCCTTGAAGATCCCGCTGAAGCGCTTGAGCAGGCCGTCCTCGGGATCCAGCGCCGCGATCTGCTCGAGCTCGCCGTCGTCGAGCCACACGCCGCCGCACGACATGCACTTGTCGATCTTCACCTCGCGGAACTCGATCTCGCTGAGCTCCATGCCGCACTTGGGGCAGCGCATGTAGTGGAACTCCTGGAGGCGCTTGCGCTCCGCCTCCTCCAGCTCGGCGCGGTGCTTCTCGGCGAGCGCCTTGAGCTTCTCGGCCTCTTTCTTCAGGAAGTACTCTTCTTCTTTGTCGCTGCGGTTGAAGGCGCACATGTGGAAACCTCGCTTGTGCTCTCGCGGCCGACGAGATGGCCGACGGCGGGATCTTCAGCCGAGCGGAGCACGGCTGTCAAGACTTGGGGCGGGGACTTGGGGCGGGCGCTCAGCGCAGCGGCCTGCCGATGGCGAGCGAGGCGTAGACGATCCATTCGGGCGGCGTCTCCTCTCCGACCCAGCCGTAGCCGGTCGGCTGGCGCGCGGCGTCGACCGGGAGCAGCAGCTCGCCGGTGCCGAAGCCCGTACCGCCGATCGGCTTGGAGTCCTCGGCGTGGCGGAACTTCGACGCGTCGGCGACGCGCACGACGACCCCGCGGACCGGGACCATCACCGGCCTCGGCTCGGACACGACGAACGCGACGTGGCCGGTGCTCTTCGAGTCGAACCACTTGGGCCGCTCCCACGCGATCACGTCGCCGGGCCTCGCCGCCGTCGCGTCGGCGACGCGCATCCACGCCCCGCGGCGCTGGCCGGGCTTCAGCTTGGCGATGGTCCTGTAGTAGTGGACCGCCAGCGGCCGCCCGCCCTCGGGGCGCTTCACCTGCTTGAGCGCCGTCGGCGCCCCGCGCCTCAGGATCCACTCGGCCATCCCCGAGCAGTCGAAGAGGTACTCGCCCAGGCTCTGTCGGACCCGCGTCGCGTGCTGGTACTTCGTCGCCGTCAGGCTGGCTTGGATCTTCTCTATGACGGTGACGACCCGCGCTGGCCCGGGCTTGGGCGGCGCCGCCTTCCCGGCCGCCGACGGGATCGCCGCTGCGAGGAGCGCGGCTACCACGAGAGCTCGGACGGTCCACGCGCGCATGGCCACCTCCAGAAGCTTGGACGTCGGAAGAAGGGAAACGATGAGCGACGGGAGATTATTCGATCCCGGGCACGGCGCCGGCTACGCGGAACACGAGGAACTCGTCGTGGTTGTAGCCCTCGAGCGGCGAGGGCATGTCGCCCGCGTAGACCGTCCCGCTCTGGTGCCAGATCCAGTCCGCCTCGGGCGGGATGTTGACGTAGGCCGCGGTCGCCCAGGGCTCGCTCGTGTAAGGCGAGATCGGCGTCGAGGGATCGTTGTCGTACCCTGCCGCGGCCGCCGGGGTCACCCAGAGATCGTACATCTGGGCGAACGCGATCGCCGTGTCGACCATCGTCTGGTCGGGCATCACGCCCGCGGGCCAGAGCCCGACCCCGTACGGGTTCGTCTCCGCGTACGCGCCCGCCGGGAACACCTCCCAGACGTCGTCGCCCGTGTTCGTGGTCTTGTCGAGCGTCACGTTCGTGAACGTCCCGATGAACCCCTGCGCGACGAACTGATCCGAGGAGGTCGCGACGTACAGGTAGTCGGTCGGCAGCCTGCCCACGGCCGTGAACGGGAACTCGAGCGTCCAGTTCCCGCCGCTCCCCACGACCGCGCCCGTCGTGCCGGTCGGCGTGCCGAAGTACACGTCGAACTGGTTGTCCACGGTCAGGTACATGACCCAGTCCTCGAGGGGCGGCAGCTCGTCGATCTCGTCATCGCAGTCCTCGTCGATCCCCGTGTCCAGGAGCTCCTCGGCGTTGGGGTGTACCGCCGGATCGCCGTCGTCGCAGTCGAACGGGAGGCACCACGAGTCGGAGTCCATGTCGACGCACTCCGCTTC
>JALNZK010000019.1:11704-62747 GCA_023229365.1 Pseudomonadota bacterium
GTCCGAATCCGTGTCCGAATCCGTGTCCGAATCCGCGTCCGAATCCGCGTCCGAATCCGTGTCCGAATCCGTGTCCGTGTCGGTCCCCCCGTCGAACCCCCCGTCGTTCGCCGAGCCGGCCTGGTCACCGCCGCTGCCGCACGCCGCGAGCGCGAGACCCAGTGCGCACGCCACCCCCAGCCGGAATCCGCTCATCTCGATTTCCTCCTCCCGAAAAGGTTATCATACTCTTCCTCGTCGCGCCCCACCCGCTCCCGTGCTACGGATCGGCCATGGTCAAGGTCCTGCACATCGAGGACGACACCGCGAACCGCGCGCTGGTGCGCAAGGTGCTCGGCGCGGCGGGGTTCACGGTCATCGAGGCCGGCGACGGCATCAGCGGCATCAAGAAGGCGCTCGTCTCGCAGCCGGACGTCATCCTCCTCGACATCGGGCTGCCGGACATGGACGGCTACGAGGTGACGCTCAAGCTCCGCGGCGAGCTCGCCGGGCGCGACGTGCCGATCGTCGCCATCACCGGGAAGGGCGACCGGAGGATGAGCGCCGCGGTCGGGTGCGACGGGCTGATCACCAAGCCTATCGACATCGCAGCCCTCCCCGATCAGGTGCGCGCGTTCCTCGACGGCTCCCACCGGGCGCGGGCGGACGCCCCGATGCTGCCGGACGAGAAGAACCTCCTCGTCGCGCAGAGCCACAAGCTCGCGTCCCGGCTCCAGGCCAAGATCGAGGAGCTCGAGCTCGCGAACAGGAGGCTGCTCGAGTCGGAGAAGGTGCGCGCCGAGTTCTACAGGAACGTGTCGCACGAGCTGTCGACGCCGCTCACCCCCGCGGTCGGGTACCTGAGCATGCTGCGCCGGGGCGAGCTCGGGCAGCTCCCGCCCGTGCAGCTCCGGGCGATCGAGTCGATCGACCGCGGCGTCAACCGCGTCCGCGCCCTCGTCGAGAACCTGCTCGACATGACGGCGCTCTGCACCGGCAAGATGTCGTTCTTCCCGCGGCCCTACGACTTCTTCGCCGCCGCCGCCGAGGCGATCGCGTCCACCCGGGACCGGTTCGAGGAGCGCCGCATCGCGCTCGAGGTCGAGCTCCCGGACGCTGCGTGCGTCGGCTACGGCGATCCGGACAAGCTGAAGCGCGCGATGATTCAGCTGCTCGAGAACGCTGTCAAGTTCTGCGGCGGCGACGACGGGCGGGCGCACGTCTGCGCGCGCAGCGAGCGCGGACGGTTCTCGTTCCTCGTGTACGACTCGGGGATGGGCATCCCCGAGGGCGAGCTCCAGTCGATCTTCAAGACCTTCTACCAGATCGACGGCTCGCCCACCCGCGAGCACGGCGGCGCGGGCATCGGGCTCGCGCTGGCGCGACGCATCGTCGAGCGGTTCGGCGGCGAGATCTGGGCCGAGTCCCCTCCCCTCTGCGAGGCCGAGCGGTTCGCCTGGGCGCACACGATGGTCGGCCTCTGGGTGCCCGAGCGGATGGCCGAGGACTCCCAGCCGTCCGTCCCGCCGTACGAGGAGTAGGCGCGGCCACAGAGCGTCACAGGGGCGATCAAGAGTCTTCACTCTTCTCATGACCTCGCTCTCCCTAACGCGAATTCTGCAGGGAGCAAGTGGGACGAAGGCAGAGTTGGGACTACTGAGACGTGGGGGACGGGTGGGATTGCCGGAGTCTTACTTGTCCTAATTGTCACCGCCGTCCCACCCTTCCTCGTCCTACTCGTTCGGGAAACCGCGCTCAGGTCTCCGGTGTGTGCATGTGCAGCCGCGAGTTCTCGTCGGCGGGGTCGATGTCGGCGGTGCCGCGGGTTTTCATGACAGAAACGCCACCCAGAAGGGGCGGCCCGCGGGTCACCTCTTTATTAATGCGGAAGGGCTCTGAGCAGCGCTTCGAGCCGGCCGCGCCGTCCGTCGGTGAGCTCCGCGTGTCGGAGCGCGATCCCGATCGCGTCCACAACCCGGTCTTTTCGAATCGGCTCCCCAAGCCTCCGAGCGGCGTCGAGCATCTCGGTGCAGTCCGCGAGGTCCGACTCCGTCAGCCTGTCGATCTTGAGGATCACGAACAGCGTCGCATCCGGCCGGAGGATGGTGGCGCTCTTCCCGGTGTGAACCTTCACCAGGCTCTCTCGCCAGCCCTCGACCCGCTGGAGAAAGTAGGCGCCCGCCTGGTTGATCGCCTCCACCGGCAGCCCGAGGCGCTCAGCGATCTCCATGAGGACGAGAGCCTGATCCATCTTCGCTTCGGGCGGGCCCGCCACGTCGATGTCCCATGTGACACGGCTCTCGACGCCCAGGAGCGGGAGCACCGCTCCGCCCATGACGACCCAGTCCCCTTGCAGTGAATCCGCCGCGAGCACGACGAACCTTTGCACCAGCTCTCTGTCGATTCCGGTCACAGGATCTCCGAGAGACGCCGCTCGGCGATCCGCTTGAGCTTGAGCATCCTGCCGGTCGGCTGTTCAGCTTTCAGGAGCCCGACGGCAGGCGAGCCCTCGAACCACTCCTCGTAACGGCTCGGGTAGCTCGTGGCGAGCGCCAGCACGAACGCCGCGAGGCACTCCCGCTTTCGTCCATCGCCCTCGCCGAGAGCGCGCGCCGCTGCTTCGAGAAGGTACGGTAACCGCTCGGCGGAAGGCCGGATCACGGCGTCACCCGTCTTGGAGAGCGGGACCCCGCAATCCGCGAGCGCGTCCCAGAGCGCTTCGTCGCTGTTCGCGTTCATGTCGTAGATTCTAGACGCTGCGGCGCTGATCGGCAATCCGTGCAGCGACGCGGAGAGGCTACGCGGCCGGTTCGGGCTCCGGGGCCGCCTTCTTCTTGTTCGGCAGCTCGAGGCCGTACTTGTACTTCTTGTCGACCGCCTTCAGGGCGAAGGCGAGCAGGATGGCGAGGGCGCCCAAGCCCGCGAAGCACAGCATCGGGATTCTGTAGTTGTACACGGCCGTCGTGTCGCCCGCTGCGACCCGCTCGGCGACGCCCGGGTTCACCTTCTCGAGGATCACGCCGATGGAGTACGGGACGGCCATGAGGCCGATGTTCTGGATCCAGAACACGAGCGCGAACGCGGAGCCGAGGTACCGCTCCTCCACAATCTTGGGCACCGACGGCCACATCGACGCCGGGATGAGCGAGAACGCGACGCCGAGCACCATGATCGCCACGATCGCGAGCGCCGTGTTGAGCGGCGCGAGCGCGAACGTCAGGTGCGCGCCCATGAGGAGGGCGGAGCCGAGGATCATGAACGTGGCGCCCTTGCCCTTGGTGTCGAGCAGGTACCCGAAGATCGGCGTGAGCAGGATCGTGCCGACCGGCAGGAGGCCCGAGATCATGCCGCCCATCTCCGGGGAGACGCCGAGCCGGTTCTGCATCATCGGCACCGCGTACTTGAGGAACGGGAACACGCCCGAGTAGAACAGCACGCACAGGAGCGAGATGATGAGGAACCCCGGGTTCCTGATGATCTTGACGAGGTCCGAGAGGTGGAACGCCTCGGACGGATCCGCGTCCGAGTAGCGGCCGGTCTGCTTGTCGAGCTTGCGATCCATGAACGTGTACGTGAGGAACGTGAGGAGCCCCACCGACAGGAGCGCCACGCCCAGCATCACGGGGTTGATGGGCGTGCCGTCGACGATCGGCTGCTCCCGGTAGCCGGCTATCGCCGCCGAGAAGAAGAAGGCGATCGAGGCGCCCATGCGCGCCGTGGCGAGCTGCATGCCCATGGCGAGCGCCATCTCCTTGCCCTTGAACCACTTCACCACCGCGCGGGACGTCGTGATGCCCTGCATCTCCACGCCCACGCCGAACATCGCGTAGCCGAGCGCCGCGAGCTTGGCGGTCGCCGGCATCTCGGGCCAGAAGGAGTCGAAGAAGGCGTAGCCGAAGCCGCCGTTCCTGTAGTACTCGGTGAGCGCGTACAGCTTGATGCCGCCGCCGGCGAGCATGACGCAGGCGGCGAGGAGCCCCGTGAACCGGATCCCCATCTTGTCGAGGATGATCCCGGACAGGATCAGGAAGCCACACACGTTGAGCATGTACTCCGAGCCGGAGAAGAAGCCGTAGTTGCTCGGCGTCCACGCGAGCTTCGTCTCGAGGAGCAGCTCGAGCGGCGCGATCGCGTCGACGAAGTAGTACGCTGCGAGCATCGTCAGCGACACGAGGACGAGCGCGGTCCAGCGCATCGCCTTCGAGTCGTTCATCAGCTTCTGGACTTTTTCGTTCATGGTTCTCGTGTGCCTCCGTGTTGCGGCGGGAGGATAGCAGAGGGCGGGATCCCGAAAAAGCGAATTTAGGACGCCTTGATCGCGCCGGCCGGGCCGGCTTCGCCGGATTCGATACGCGGTTGGCTAGATGTTCAGGAAGAGGGACAGGAGACCGGCGCGCGACCCGTGGCTGTCGGTCGCGGGCGCCATCGAGCAGCCCCAGGCGTTGCCATCGGCTTCGACCTCGACTTCGGCCTCGGCCTCGATGCTGATATCCAGGCTGAACCCGAACTCGCCCTCGATGTCAGACGCGCAGGCTTCGAGATCACTGGCGCTCGCCATGAACTGGCTGTCGCAGAAGATCGCGATCCCCGTCGTCTCGCAGTCGTCCTTGCACTCCTGGGTGATCTCCGTCTCGCACTCGGTGAAAACGTCCGTCTGGCAGGACACCTGGCACTCGACGTTCGCGATGCCCTCGCACGATCCCGAGCACGCGGTATCGCACATAGGCTCGCACACGACCTCGGTCTCGTCGTCGCACTGCTCACGGCAGTCCGCCGAACAGATCTGCGCGCACTGCGACCGGCACGGGCCTCCCACGCAGGTCGTGTTGCAGTCCTGCTGGCAGTCGGACATGCACAGCCCCATGCAGTTGGGCGGCGTCTCCGTCTCCTCTTGCGCCGTGCAGTCCGTCACGCACGTCGTCGAGCAGCCCGACTGGCACTCGATCTCGGCCTCGAAAGTGCAACCTCCGTCGCACGAGGTCGTCAGGCGCGACGCGCAGATCTTCTCCATCGTCGCCGGCGCGCACTCGACGTTGCACTCCTCGGTCGTGAGCACCTCGCAAGACGCCGCGGCGTCCAACTCGAGGACGATCCCGTTGCAGTGCTCCAGCCAGTTCGCGCTGGCCTCGCCCGCGAACCCCAGCGTGATCACCAGGGCGCCCACGCCCACCAGCACGACCCGTCTGTTCATGTTCGTCTTCATCTGTCTCGGTCCTCTCGATTTCATTGTGTGCGAAGTCACGTGGGCCAACGGCAGAACCCGCCCTCCGCAGTGTTGACGTCCGCTTGAAACGCAGCCGACTCGTGCAAGTGTCGGGCCATCGATGCGAGGCGCCTGTATTCGGATGGTTGCATCGCGGCTCCTGCCGCGCGCCGCGGTCGATCCGGTCAATGTGATGCAACGTGCTCTCCGATTCGGCGGGGGCGGTCGCGCGGGAGGGCGCCTTTTCAGTCGAACGGGTTCGGTTCCCACCCGCCCGACCTCCTTCGGTCGTGTTTCCCGGCGCGCTTCTTCTCCTGGAGCTTTGGCGGCGCGCGCTCCACGAGCGGCTCGGACACCACTTCCACCTCCCGATCCTCTTCGACCGCGACGTTCTCCTCCGGCATCGCCAGCGGCGGGGGCTCCGCGGCGGGCGAGATCTCCCCTCGCGGCGCTCGCGCCTCGATCGCCGGCGCTCGGTTCGATTCGCCGGAGGAGGACACGAACGCGCTCCCAGCTGTCAGCACGCCGAGGCCGGCCGCGAGGGCCAGCGGCACGACCAGGCGCTTCCGCCGCGTCCGGGGCAGCTCGTCGATCGCGGACGTCCCCGACATCAGCTCACTCTTGCGCTTCTTCCAGCGGTCCGGGTCCGGGCCCGGAGTCGATCCGAGGGGTTCTTGTTCGTTGGGCGCGGGCGGCGCCGGGATCCCCTGCAACGTCTTCAACACCGCGCTGCTCAGCAGATCCTGCGCGGCGAGCGCGATGAACGGGGTCAACGCCTGGAGCATCGCCTCGGCGGTCTGGTAGCGCTCGTCGCGCTCCCTGCGCATCGCCTTGTCGACGATCGCGACGAGCTCGAGAGGCAGATCCGGCACGATCTCGAGCATCGGTCTCGGCTCGTCGAGCAGGATCTTGCCGAACAGCGTCGCGTTGTCATCGTCGTCGTACGGAAGCGTGCCCGTCAACATCTCGTAGAGCATCACGCCGACACCCCAGATGTCGGTACGCGCGTCCACGTCGTTCGCGCCCCTGGCCTGCTCCGGCGAGAGGTAACACGGCGTGCCCATGATCTCTCCGTTGTGCGTCAGCCCGGGCCCGGACGTATCGATCTTTCCGATCTTCGCGATGCCGAAGTCGAGCAGCTTGACCTCGTGGCGGCCGCGCGAGTCCACGGCGAGGAACACGTTCCCCGCCTTGAGATCGCGGTGCACGATCCCCTTCTCGTGCGCCGCCCGCAGCGCCGACAGGACCTGGACCGCGATCGCCGCGGCTGGGGTGGGGGCGAGCCGCGTCTCGCAGCCGATGTGGTCAGCGAGGCTCATCCCCTTGAGCAGCTCCATCACGATGTAGACCGTCTTCTCGTCCTCGCGACCCACGTCAAAAATATCGACGATGTTCGGGTGTCCGATCTCGCTCGCGGCCTTTGCCTCGCGGAAGAAGCGCTCCACGACATCGGGATCCATGACGAATTCCACGGACAGGATCTTGAGCGCGACGTGGCGCGAGATGACGATGTGCTCGGCCTCGTAGACAGTACCCATGCCGCCGGCGCCGATGATTCGGACGATGCGGTACTTGCTGTCTATAACTCTGCCGATGCGGTCGCTCATCTCCGGTCATCGGAAGCACCTATTGTGCCATCGGATAATGCGTATGATTGCCGAGCGTTACGCAATCGCCCAACTGGCGCGAAGGCGCAATCTGTCATCATGGGGCACCGCTTCGTTCATTTTGATTGGGAGAAAGGAACCGACGGAGTCGCGCGCCCTACGCCCTCACTCGCACTCGGGGCCGTCCTGCGTGTCGTTGTTCGGGTCGAGGGCGAGCGCGCCGTTCGCGTCGCAGGTCGCGGCGTCCTCGTCGCAGTCGGTGAGCGCGAGCACGCCCGCGCAGGTCGTCCCGCCGTCGAGCTTCACCATCTTGAAGTAGGTGTGGGCCGGGCAGCCGTCGTCGGCGATCGTCGCGTCCGCGTTGGCGCACAAGACCTGCGTGGCGGCGAGGATCTCCTGATCGGAGCCGTGCTCGGCGATCGTCCCGGCGATCGTCGCCGCGTCCGCGATCTCCCCGTCGAGGCGCGACCACGAGCGCACGGCGACGTAGACGTCGCAGTTGATGATGCCCCCCGCCTGCGTGTGCGAGGTGATGCCGGGGTGGCCGTCCTCGTCCTGGTCGCACTGGCCGGCGCCGCACTCCTCGGGGCACGGCGTCGCATCGGCGGCGTCCACCGGGCCGACGGGCAGCGGATCGTTCTCTGCATCGCACAGGTTGGCGCCGTTGACCGTGAACCCCGTGTCGGTGGCGAACGGCGTCCCGGCCGCGCTCGACGCGACCGTCGCGTGCCGCACCGACCGGTGCATGTGATCGACGGTGTTCTGGGGGATCTCGACGATCGGGCTGAGCGGCCCGCCGCCGGTCTTGACCTTCGCGAGGCACGGGGTCTCGGTGAGCGTGAGGTTGCCCGCGCCGTCCGAAGCGATCTCGACGAGCGCCCAGCCGCGCGACGAGGACCACTGCTCGCCGATGAGCTCGATCCCCGTGTCCGTGAGGATCGCGGTGACCGCGAGCAGGCCCCAGAACCCCTCGAGCGCGGCGCCGGGATCGGCGTCCGAGTCCGTGTCCGTGTCGGTATCCGAATCCGTATCGGCGTCCGTGTCCGTGTCGGCATCGGTGTCGCCGTCCGTGTCCGTATCCCCGCCCGCCGAGCCGCCGTCGTCCCCGCACGATGCCGTGACGACGACAAACGCCCCGATACATAGTCCGAGCACGACCTCTCGCATGGTGTCCTCCTCGTTGATGTTGGGACGACTATATCACGTCAGAGCGGCGCGGGCGGCGCGGTACCTGTCCATTAGGGCGCGGCGGCCCTCGGGGGTGGTCGCCTGCGCGCGCCAGGACGGCGGCAGGAAGTCGACCTCGGTCGCCTCGATCACCGAGGCGATCGTCTGGAGTCGCTTCTCGTCCGTCTCGGCGGACGGCATGAACTCCGCGAGCGCCTTGGCCAGGTGCGCGCCGCTCACCTCGGCCTTGTCCTCGAGGAGCGCGAGCCGCTTGGCCCGCGTCGCGACGGCCTCGATGTCGGCGCCGGAGAGGGTGATCCCGGCGGGCATCGGCGGCACCTCCTCCGCGGCGATGTCGATGCCGTTCTTCTTCCCCATGGCGACGAACATCGCGCGAAACGCGTCCTCGCTCTCCGGGTAGAACAGCGGGATGTGCACCTCGCAGCGCCCCTGGCGCTTGAGATCGATGGGCAGAAGGTCCGGCCGGCAGGTGAGCAGGAACCAGAGGATCTTGCCGCGGTAGTCCGTGTTCCCCATCTGCGCCGCGAACTGCCCGAACACCCGGCTCGAGGTGCCGCTGTCGCCCCCCGCCTCGCGATCCCCGAGCATGGCGTCCGCCTCGTCGATGATCACCGCGACCGGCCCCATCACGCGGAGCACCTTGAGGATCTTCTCGAGGTTGCCCTCGGTCTCGCCGACGTACTTCGAGCGGAAGTTGAGCAGCTTCACGCACGGGATGCCGATCGAGCCGGCGTAGCACTCGGCGAGGAACGTCTTGCCCGTGCCGACGGGCCCGCTGAACAGGTACCCCATCGGCACCGCGTCGAGCCGCCCGCGGGCGACGAGCTGGGCGTCCTCGCGCAGCCGCTTCACGGCGGCGTCCTGCCCGACGACGAGATCGAGGGTGTGCCGCGGCTCGACGAACTCGACGAGCCCCTGGCACTCCGCCTCGATCATCTGCTTCTTGTACGCCTTGAGATCGCCGAGCGAGATCCGCTGCTTGCCGCGGATCGCGCGCTGCAGGAGCCCCTGCAGGTGCACGAGCGTCATGCCGGCCGTGAGCGGGGCGAGCTCGGCCGCTCCGAGGTCGCACAGCGCCCCGAAGTCGCGCCCAGCCGTGCTCCACTCGATGAAGCGCAGCCGCTCGCCCGAGTCCGGGAACGGGATCTCGACCCGCGAGACGTGGGCGTTGCGCGTCAGCGACTCGTGGAGGTCGGACAGGCGCTCGGAGATCAGGCAGAACGCGAACGGCGCCCGCTTGAAGTAGGGGCTGCGCGCCCAGTTGAGCAGCGTCGCGAGCGCCGCGGCGAGATCGCGGGCGGTGGTGGAGACCGACGCGGACGGCACCAGGAAGTGGGCGTAGTCGAACAGGAGCGCGATCGACGGCCGCTGCCCCTCGCGCAGGAGCGCGAGCTCGAGGTACTTGTCGAGGAGCGCGAACACCTTGCTCGGCTCGCGCAGCTCCCGGAGCTGCTCGACCGCCCCCACGAACCGCTCGACGTGCTTGTTGATGGTGTCGAGGCGCGCCTTCGAGCTCGCGAGCGCCCGCGGCCCTCGCACCTGATCGTAGTACAGCACCGAGTCCCACTGCCCGAACAGCTGCGCCGCGAGGAACTCCGGCAGCGTCGCGTACGTGACCTCGTCCCGCCGCTCCACCCGCACGAGGTCGTTCACGTTCCCGTGGACGAGGAACATCTGCCCGCCGCCCTCGTGGATCTCCTCGAGCCGCCTCGCCCACGCGGGGAGGCCGCCCGCCGCGCCGTTCTCGCTCACTCGTCCTCCGTCGTCTCGAGCGGATCGTCGAGGAGGTCGGGCGTCGGCTCGTCCTCCCGGCCGAAGCCGGTCAGGAAGTCGAGCTCGCTCATCGCCTGCTCGCTCGTCTGCACCGACGCCGCCACGCTGTCGACCTCGCTCGTGATGAAGTTCGGATCCTGCCTGTTGATCGAGAGCTCGCTGAGCCCCGCGATCTTCGTGGAGAGCCGCACGAGCTCGTCCTTGATGAACTCGTAGTTCTCGCGCGCCTTCCCGTGGTTCTCGAGCCTGAGGCGCGACGTGTCGATCTGGTCCTGCAGCGACGCACGCCGGCGCCCGCTCGTGGGCGTGTCCTGCTCGGCCGGGCCGAGCTCGGCGAGGCGCCCCTCCGCGCGCTCGATGTCGCCCTCGATCGCCGCGACGTCGATCGTCCGGAAGAAGCGCTCCACGGCGCTCTTGGAGTAGAGGAGCTTCAGGTAGATCCACAGGAGGCGGTTCACGCCGCTGCCCTGCAGGCCGGCGGCGATCGGCGCGGCGCCGGGGTCGGCCTCGCCGGTCACCCGGCTCGCGATCGTCCGCAGCTCCACGCACTGCCGCCGCAGCCGCTCGTAGGCCGCGCGGTCGTGCGTCGGGAGCGCGTCGAGCATCGCGCGCCGCCGCGACTCCGCCGCCACCGCGTCGCCCGCGCTCCGCGCCTTGTGCTCCTCGGCGTCGATCGCGTCCTGGAACCGGCGGTTCGCCGAGAGCGTCCCGAGGAAGAGCAGCTCGCCCGCCGCGACGATCGGCAGCGCGATGTCCGGGCGCCCGGAGATGATCCCGGCGGCGACCGCGGCGCCGAGGACGAGCAGGTTCCACTTCAGGAGGAACGCCCGCTTCACGTAGCCGAGGAAGCCCTGCCGACCCGCCATCGCCTACTCCCTGCCCTCGCCGAGCTGCTCGATGCGCGTCCGCAGCTCGTTCGCGACCTTCTGGAACTCCGGGTCCTGCTGCATCTCGGCCGCCGGCCGCGCCGGGAACGGCACCGGCAGCTCCTCGAGGAGGCGTCCCGGCGAGTTGGAGAACACGAAGCAGCGATCGCCGAGGTACACCGCCTCGGTCAGGCTGTGCGTGACGAAGAAGACGGTCGACTCGACCTCCTTCCACAGGTCCACGAGCAGATCCTGCATGTGGAGCCGGGTCGTGGGATCGAGGGCGCCGAACGGCTCGTCCATGAGGACGATGCGCGGCTTCAGGATCAGCGTCCGCGCGATGGCGACGCGCTGCCGCATGCCGCCGGACAGCTCGTTCGGGTACTTCCGCTCGTCTTCAGCGACCTTCAGCCCGACCCGGTTGATCCAGTGCCGCGCCTCCTCGAACCGCTCCTTGCGCCCCGCCCCGCGACACTCGAGCCCGAAGGCGACGTTGTCGAGCACCGTGCGGTTGTCGAACGACGTGTACGACTGGAACACCATGCCCCGATCCGGCCCCGGGCCCTGCACGGGCTCGCCGCGCACGAGCACCTCGCCGCTCGTCGGCGGGAAGTGCGGCTCGAGGCCCGCGATGATGCGCAGCACCGTCGACTTGCCGCACCCCGACGGCCCGACCATCGTGATCAGCTCGCCCTTGCCCGGGAGGTCGTCGACCCGGAACGTGACGCCGCGGATCGCCGTGAAGGCGTCGGCCCTGCCCTGGTTGAACGTCTTGGTGACGTCCCGCATCTCGACGACCGGCGGCCTTGAATCCATCGTCACTCCTCGCCCTGGGTCAACCCCGCCCGTACCTGTACGGGAACAGCCGGCGCTGCACGAAGTAGAGCACGCGATCGAGCACGAACGCGACCACCGTGATGAACAGGAGGATGAGGTACACGTGCTCCCGCGGGCCGCGGCGCTGGGACTGCATGATGAGCACGCCGATGCCGCTGTCCATGTCGAGCGCCTCGGCGACGATGATGTAGCCGAACGCGAGCCCGAACAGGAGCCGGATCGAGTTGAAGATGTCCGGCATGGCGAGCGGGATCACGACCTTCAAGAGCGTCTGCCAGCGCGACGCGCCGAGCGTGTACGCGGTGTCGAGGTAGTCGGAGGCCACGTCGCCCACGGCGCGGGAGGCGTCGAACAGGACGAACGCGACGCACGCGATGAACAGGAACCCGATCTTCGGCGCCTCGCCCGTCCCGAACCACAGGAGCGCGAGCGGGACGAGCGCGACGACCGGCACGTTGCGGCCGAAGATGGAGATCGGCGCGAAGAACGCGTCGACCCGCTTGAACGCGCCGCACAGGATCCCGATCGGCACCCCGACGAGCACCGCCAGGCCGAACCCCTGGAGCACGCGCCACAGGCTCACCGCGAGGTTGCGCGTGAGCGCCCGATCGAACCAGAGGCTCGGGAACGATCCGAACACCTCCGCCGGGCTCCCGAGCGCGTACGGCGAGACGATCCTGTCCGCCGCGGTCTCGCCGCGCGTGACGTACCACCACAGCGCCGCGATGCCCGCGAGGCAGAGCGCCGCCATGAAGACGCGGCCGAAGATCGTCGGCTCGTCCCGGATCTTGAAGAAGCCCGAGAAGAAGCCGGCGAGCGGGTTCTTCCCCTGTGTCACTGCGCCTCGAGCGGGTAGACCTTCACCTCGACGCGCCGGTTCTTGGCGTGGTTGCCGGCGTCGTTGTCGTCGGCCGGCACGTCCCAGCCCATCCCCGCCGCGGTGAACTGGTTCGGCTGCAGCGTCTTGTACTTGTTGACGAGCGCCTCCTTGACGGCGTTCGCGCGCTGCGTCGACAGATCCTTGACCGCCGAGTCGGGCACCTGCCCCTTCATCGAGGCGTCCGTGTGCCCCTCGATGATGATCCGCGACGCGCCGTACTGGGCCGCCAGCTTGCCGATCTCCTCGAGCACGAAGCCCACGTTCGGGTCGTACGGCTTCTTCACCGTCTTCTCGCCCTCCTGGACCTCGATCACCTTGTCGATCTCGGACGAGTTCGGGAAGAAGTGGATCACCACGGTCTTGGTCAGGATCTCGCCGGACTCGGCCTTGATCGCGGAGACGGCGCGCGGCGTGAAGGTGACGGTGTACTCGTCCTTCTGGCTCGCGTACTTCTCGTCCTTGCCGAGCTTCTGGATGAGGCTGAAGTCCATCACCTGGTCGAACGCGGTCTTCTGCGCGACCTGGCCGATCTTCTTGTAGAGGTAGTACGCCGTCTCCCACGTGCGCTCGAAGTTCGCCGGGTTATTCTGGTTCATGAAGAACTCCCGGTTCTCGGCGTAGTTCGTCCAGTGCGCGTCGCCGAGCATGGCGAGCGCCTCGGACGGCTGGATCGAGTAGCCCTTGCCCAGCAGCGAAGCGACCTTCTGCTTGTTGGCGTCGTCCTTGAGGGCGACCATGGCGTCGAAGATCCCGCGCACGATCCCCTCGAGGATCGGCATGTTGTCCTTGGCGAAGTCGGCGCGGGCGAACCACACGTCCGCGATCAGCTTGTTCGCGGTCTGCGTCGTGACGAGCAGCTTGTTGCCCTTCACGTCGGCGAGGTTGTAGATGTCCGGCGCCCAGGACACGACCGCCGAGATGTTCTTGTCCGCGTTGAACGCCGCGGCCGCCTGGAACGCGTCCGCCGTGAACTTGAAGTTCACCTCCGCCGGCTGCACGCCCGCGTTGATGAGCGCGTTGAGGAGGAAGTAGTGCGACGGCGAGTTCTGCGCGAGCACGACCGTCTTGCCCCGCAGGTCGCCGATGTTCTCGACGCCGCGGCCGACGATGCCG
This sequence comes from Pseudomonadota bacterium, assembly GCA_023229365.1. Lineage (NCBI taxonomy): Bacteria > Pseudomonadati > Pseudomonadota > Pseudomonadota bacterium. The sequence continues at coordinate 25,151 of JALNZK010000019.1, forward strand.
TCGCCGCCGTTCGACCAGTCGATCTGCTGGAAGACGCGCGGCATGACGCGGGAGTCCTTGCGCAGCTCCTCGAGGAAGAGCGGCACCATGTCGAGCGTGGCCCAGCCGATGTGCACGTTGCCGGCGGCGTACGAGTCGCGCATCGCGACCGGGTCGTCGATGAGCACGAGCTCGACCTTGAACTTCTTGCCGTCCGCGGCGGTCCACTCCTTCCCAGGCTGGAACCCGTCGTTGGCGAACACGATGGGCGCCCAGCCGGCCCACACGTTGATCGCGAACCGCACGACGCCCTTCTGGAGCGGCTTGTACGACGCGGTGCCCTCGACCGGCGGCAGCTTCGCCGACGGCACGAAGTTGTACTCCTTGACCGTGGTCGGCGCGTTGCCGTCCGGCGCCTCGGCGTCCGCCTTGGCCGCCCCGGCCTGGAGCTTCGCGAGCTCGTCCGCGTCGATCTTGGCGATGTCGTCCTTCTTCCCCTCGGGCGCGAGGAACTCAAACCAGCCCCCTTTGTAACCCGCGAACCCGATGAGCCCCAGCACGCACAGGACCAAGAGAATCCAGAACGCCGGCTTCGGCCCGCCACCCGTCGTCTTCGTCGTATCCATAGAGCTCCTCCTCCTCGGTTAGGACTTCTTCTCGAACTCGGCGAGCGCCTTCTCGGCGTCCTGCTCGGGTCCGAGGCCCTTCGTCGTCACGTCGATCTTCGCGGTCTCGGGCGTCTTCATGCCCATCTCGACCTCGAACTTGGACAGGAGATCCTCCGCCATCGCCGCCTCGACGCGCTTCTCGGCCTCGATCTCCTCGATCCCCTGCTCGGACATGTCCGAGGCGACCCGCACCTTGGCGCGGTTCAGGTCGATCTTCTCCTGCACGAGCTGCTCGACCTCGCCGAAGTCGGTCGTCACGTTGAAGTTGAACGACTCGCTCAGCTTCGCGATCTCGGCCTCGGCCTGCGACATCTTGAGATCCGCCTCGTACGTCTTGATCTTCTCGCGCACGTTCGCGAGGCTCTTCGAGGCGTGCTTAATCTTTTCGACGTTGTTGCTGTACGACTTCTCGTGCAGCGCGAGCTGCGCCCTGTTCTCCTCGAGCTCCCTCTGCGTCTCGGAGAGCTGCACCGCGACCTGCCCCGCGATCTTCCGGTCGCCGGTCTTGAGGTACGCCTTGACCTTCGCGGTCAGCGTCTCGACCTTCTTCTCGCCGATCGCCACCTGGCGCGTGACCCGCTCGACGAGCGCGCGGTACTGCTCGAGCCCCTCGCGGCCCTCCTTGAGTTGCACCACCGACCTGTCGTACTCGAGCTGCATCTGGGCGATGGGATCGCGCGACCAGAGGAAGTTGGCGATCTTGTTGATCTGGGCGGAAAAGGCGTTCCACAGCTTCCCCATGTCGACCTCCGGTTCGCGGGGCCGGCGCCTGCGCGGCCCGCCGCTCGTACGTCTCGAAGAACACGGAATCTATCGCGTCGGTCGGGGCCAGTCAAACAGGGCGAGCCCTCGCGCGCCGTGAGGGGACGCCTCGGCGCACCGCGTCAGGTCGCGCTGGAGGTCTCGGGTGTGGTCGGTGTCGATGCGGTCGGCGAAACCGGCGGCGGCAGCACTTCGCTCAGCGAATGATTAGTAAACTTTTAAGGACCGTCCCCGGTTCCTTCGTCCCCGGTTCCTTAAGGACCGTCCCCGGTTCCCCGGTTCCCCCGGTTCCTCATCGGTGTCGGTATCCGAATCCGAGTCGGTGTCGGTGCCGGTCCCCGAGTCCGGAGAGCCGCCGTCGTCGTCGCCGCAGGCGACGAGCAAGAAGATGCGCGGCATTTCCCCCTCCTGACGGCGCGCGGCGCCGATTCATCTAGCAATGGACGAATTGTATCGGGTGGCGGCCCCGGCCGCAACGGGTTCTCTCGAAGAGGGACGGTCCCTCGAAGAGGGACGGTCCTTAATAGTTTACTAATCCTTCGGTTATCGCAATATCGACGTGCGCTCTCATCGGTCTCGCTCCCGCCTCACGACGACGACTCTCGGAATCGCCTCTCGGTTCAATTCGTCACCCGGCGACGTCGCTTCCTCAACGATACACAACCCGTCGAGCACCGCGCGGACGATCTCCTGCTCCTCGCGCGAGAGCCCGCGATCGCGGAGCCTCGACAACATCTGGCTCGTCGCGCTGCTGCCCGCTCCTATGGCGGCGCAGACGTCCGCTTGCGGACGCCCGAGGCGCATGACCCACACCCACGCGGCCAGCGCGCGTGCGCGTGCGACCTCCACCGTTCTCGTTTTCGCCACCGCGAGCGATGTCTCCATGCCCATCGATTCGAAAACCCTACCCACGACCTGCGCGGCGCTCAGCTCCGCCGATACCGAACGGCGCGTTCGGTGCCGGCTCACCTGCTCGAGGAGCGCGTCGCGGACGAAGTCGTCCGGCCCGAGCACCGGGTAACACAGCTCGACCCCCGCCCCCATCACGCGGCGGATCCTGCGGGACAGCTCGCGCGTCACCTCGCCTGAAAACTCGGCGCGGCGAGGCTCGTGACGATCTTCGTCGACAAACGCGGCGAGCTCCCGGCGCGCGAGGACGCGCTCCGCCCCGTCCTCACCGAGCAACGCGCCCACCGCGAGCCACGGCGGGGCTTCCTCCAACCCGAGATACGCGCGGTGGCTCGACCAATCGCTGTCGGCGGCGCGCTCCACGAGCCCGGCCCGCACGGGGTTATTGTGAACATATCGCAAGAGGGCGAGACCGTGCGTCTCGGCGTGCACCAGCACGCTCTTCGGGCGATCGGCGAACACTGCGCCGAGGCCATTGCGCCTCGCATTTACCCACTGCGCGAATCCGGAGTGCACCGATTTGGTGAAACGCCCGAGCGGATCCGCACCGAGCTGCAGTACCAAGTGAACGTGCGAGGACATCAAGCAGTACGCGATGACCCTTGCCGAGGACTTTTTCGCGGCAACGCCGAGAAAGCGCAGGTACGCGGCGCGGGCGCCTTCCAGATTCATGTAGTACTCGCCGTCGCGGAATCGCGAGATGACGTGGAACAAACCGCCGACGACGTGGGGACGCGCATACCTCGGCATCGCGTCAGAGTGACAGTGCGTCGGCTCCCGGTCAATTAGTAAACTTTTAAGGACCGTCCCTCATCACTTCCGCTATCCTGCCACGATGCCGATGGAGAAGATCCTGGTGGTCGAGGACGAGGCGGACCTCGTCGAGCTCATCCGGTACAACCTCGCCAAGGAGGGGTTCCAGGTCCGCGACGCGGGCACCGGCGAGGCGGCGCTCCGGCTCGCGACAGCGGAGCCGTTCGACGTCGTCCTGCTCGACCTCATGCTGCCCGGCATCGACGGGCTCGAGGTCTGCCGCAGGCTCAAGGCCGATCCGCGGACCGGACGCCTCCCGATCATCATGGTGACCGCCAAGGGCGAGGACGCGGACGTCGTCGCCGGGCTCTCGCTCGGCGCGGACGACTACGTCGCCAAGCCGTTCTCCCCCAAGGTGCTCGTGGCCCGCGTGCGCGCGGTGCTGCGCCGGATCGAGGCCGCGTCGGGGCCGCAGCCCGAGATCCTCGTCGTCGGCGAGATCTCCATCTCGAAGGAGCGGCGGGAGGTGCTCGTACGCGGGCGTCCCGCCGGGCTCACGACCCGCGAGTTCGACCTGCTCGCGCTGCTCGCGCATCGACGCGGTTGGGTGTTCACGCGCGGCCAGATCGTCGACGCCGTGTGCGGCGAGGATCGGGACGTCACCGACAGGGCCGTGGACGTGCAGATCGTCGGCCTGCGCCGGAAGCTGGGAACGGCGGGCAAGCTGGTCGAGACCGTCCGCGGCATCGGCTACAGGCTGAAGGACTGAGCGCATGAAGAAGCGACGCTCGCTGATCTGGTTCCTGTACCCGGCGTTCCTCGCGGTGGTGCTCGCGACGCTGATCGCCGCTGCCTGGAACGTCTCCGGCATGATCGAGCGCTGGAGCCTCGAGCAGACCGAGGTGTCGCTCGAGGCGGAGGCGTGGCTGTTCTCGGCGGCCGCCGAGCAGCTGCTCGCGCCTTCGCGGGAAGGAGAGCTGCAGCGTCTCTGCCAGGGGTACGGCCGGCGCACCGGGATCCGGCTCACGGTGGTCCTCCCGGACGGGACGGTGATCGCCGACAGCGAGGAGGACCCCGCCCGGCTCGAGAGCCACGCCGACCGGCCCGAGATCGGGACCGCGCGCGCCGGCAGGGTCGGGACGGCGGTCCGCCCGAGCGTGACGACGAAGCGCGACACGTTCTACGTCGCCGTGCCGATCCGGGCGGACGACGGCGTGCGCGCCGTGGCCCGCGCCGCGGTGCCGATGGCGCAGGTGCACGAGCTGTACGAGTCCGAGCTCGCGAGCATGGCGGCCGGCGGTGTCATCGTGCTCGCCTTCGCCGCGATCCTCGCCTGGCTCGTCGCCCTCTTGCTGAACCGGCCGCTGCGCCGCTTGCGGACGGGGATCGACAGGTTCGGCGCCGGCGAGCTCTCCCACCGCCTGTTCGTCTCCGGGATAGAGGAATACGGCGCGCTCGCCGAGGCGATGAACCGGATGGCCGGCCAGCTCGAGGAGCGGGTGCGCACGATCACGGAGCAGCGCAACGAGCTCGAGGCGGTGCTCGCGGGGATGGCGGAGGCGGTGATCGTCGTCGACGCGGACGACAGGCTCGTGCGCATGAACCGCGCGGCGGGGCTCCTGTTCGGCGTCAACCCGGAGGGGGTCCGCGGCAAGGCGCTCTACCGCGTCCTGCGCGATCCGGATCTCACCAACCTTCTGAACAAGACCCGGGCCGGCGCGGACGTCGTCGAGGCGGAGATCGCGCCGCGCGTCACCGGCGAGCGGATCCTCCAGGCCCACGGGACCCACCTGCCGGACGATCGCGGCCGCCCGGCCGGCGCGCTCGTCGTGCTGCACGACGTGACCCGCCTGAAGAAGCTCGAGACGATGCGGCGCGAGTTCGTGGCGAACGTGTCCCACGAGCTGCGCACGCCGATCACGAGCATCAAGGGGTTCGTGGAGACGCTCAAGGACGGCGCGCTCGCGGACCCGGAGAACGCGCGGAAGTTCCTCGACATCGTCGCCCGCCACGCGGACAGGCTGAACGCGATCATCGAGGACCTCCTCTCGCTGAGCCGGCTGGAGCGCGAGGCGGAGCTCGGCGAGATCGTCCGTGAGCCCGCGCGGCTCAGGCCGATCCTCGAGGCCGCGATCGCCCTGTGCGCGCCGCTCGCGAGGGAGCGGAAGATCCGCGTCGACCTCGACTGCGACGGCGCGCTCGAGGCCCGGGTCAACCCGGCCCTCCTGGAGCAGGCCGCGGTCAACCTCCTGGACAACGCCCTGAAGTTCAGCGGGCCCGAGACGACGACGCGGGTGGCCGCGCGCCGGGACGAGGCGTCCCGGGAGATCGCGATCGAGATCCGGGATCAAGGCTGCGGCATCCCGGCGGAGCACATCCCGCGCATCTTCGAGCGGTTCTACCGGGTCGACAAGGCGCGCAGCCGCACCCACGGCGGCACCGGGCTCGGGCTCGCCATCGTCAAGCACATCGCCCAGGTGCACGACGGCTTTGTCAACGTCGATAGCGAAGTCGGCAAGGGGAGCGGCTTCACGATCCGGCTCCCGGGGTGAAGCCGGCCCCGGTCGGGGTTGACATTAGTTAAGCATATGCTTAACTAACCAGCATGACCGAGGCTTCGAAAGAGCGCGTGCGGGACGCGGAGCAGGTGGCGGCGCTCCTGAAGTGCCTCGCCCACCCCGCGCGGCTGATGGCCGTCTGTCACCTGCTGCGCGGGGAGCGGTACGCCTCGGAGCTGTCCGATCGCCTGGGAACCACGAAGGCCAACCTCTCGCAGCACCTCGCGGCGCTCATGGCAGCGGGGGTGCTGTCCCGCGAGGAGCGGGGCAACCGCAACTACTACACGCTCGCCGACGACCGCGTCAGGGGACTGATAGCGTTCCTGGAGGCGAGCTTCTGCCCAGACGGCGGCCTGACCGCCAAGGAGAAAACCGATGCCCGACCTGAAAGACGTGAAAGCCCAGAAGACCGTCGACGCGCGCGCCATGGCCTGCCCCGGCCCGCTGCTCGAGGCGAAGAAGGCGATCGGCGGCGTCGCGGTGGGTGAGGTCCTCGAGATCCTGTCCGGCGACAAGGGGAGCCGGGAGGACATCCCCGCGTGGTGCAAGAAGACCGGGCACGAGTACATGGGCGTCCTCGAGCGCGACGGGCACGACGCGCTGTTCCTGCGGCGCAAGAAGTGATGCACGAGAAGATCCTGCTCGTGACGACCAACTCGAGCTCGTACCCCGGCGCGAACACCGTCGGCCAGGCGCGGCTCCAGTACTCGCCGGACGCGTACATCATCCGCGTGCCGGACCCGGTCATGCTGCCCGAGAGCTTCTACCTCGACGGCTTCGCCAAGGGCCTCGGCGGGATCATCGTCATGAGCTCGGGCTCGGACTGCCCGTACGAGGGCGCGTACCCGAGGCTCGCGGAGCGGATCAACCGGGTCTACGTCCAGATGCGCGAGCGCGGCATCGCGGCCGGCCGCCTCAAGCTGACGACGATCTGCACCGTCTGCAAGGCGGCGTTCCTCAAGGAGATCGACGAGATGCGCAAGACGTTGGACGGGCTCGAGGCCGGGGGCGCGCCGTGAGGGCGGACGCCCTCGTCGTCGGCGCAGGGATCGCCGGCCTCCAGGCCGCGCTCGATCTCGCGGATCGCGGTCGGAAGGTCGTGATCGTCGAGCGGGAGCCCAGCATCGGCGGCCGGATGATCAACCTGTCGAAGGTCTTCCCGACGCTCGACTGCGCGAGCTGCATCACGACGCCGCGCATGGCCCAGGCGGCGCACCACGAGGGGATCACGACGCTCACGTTCTCGGAGATCGAGGCGCTGCGCGACGTCGACGGGCGGTTCGCGGCGACGATCGTGCGGAAGCCCCGGCACGTCCGTGAGGCCGACTGCATCGGCTGCAAGCGGTGCGAGGAGGCCTGCCCGATCTTCCTGCGCGACGACTTCGAGCACGGCCTCGGCGCCAAGAAGGCGATCTCGATCCCGTTCACGAACGCCATCCCGCAGCTGCCGGTGCTGGATCTCGAGCACTGCACGCTGTGCGGCGCCTGCGCCCGCGCGTGCCCGACGGACTGCATCGACTACGATCAGCAGCCCGAGCGGCTCGAGGTCGAGGTGGGCGCGGTGATCGTCGCCAGCGGCTACGATCTGACGCCCAAGGACGCGAAGCCGCAGTACGGCGCGGGCCGCTTCCCCAACGTCATCACCTCGCTCCAGGCGGAGCGCCTGCTGGCGCCGCACGGGCCGTTCGGCAAGGCGCTGCGCCCTTCGGACGGCAAGCTGCCCGACAACATCGCGTTCGTCCAGTGCGCCGGCTCCCGCGACGCGAGCCTGGGCGTGCCCTACTGCTCGCGGGTCTGCTGCATGTACGCCATCAAGCAGGCGATGCTGCTCTCGGGCTCGCTGCCGCTCGCGGACATCACGATCTACTACATGGACATCCGCGCGTTCGGCAAAGGCTACGAGCAGTTCTTCCAGAACGCCAAGGCGATGGGGATAAGCTTCGTGAAGGCCAAGGTCGGCCGGATCCGGGAGATCGAGGATCACGACCTCGAGCTGCGCATCGAGCGCCAGGAGGACGCGAGCGATCCGGCGACCGCGCGCCACGACCTCGTGATCCTCTCGCTCGGCCTCGCGCCGAGCAGCCCGTCCGCGCTGCCGATCTGCGGGATCGCGGCGGCCGAGGACGGCTTCGCGCTCGCGCCCGACGCCCCGCTGGCCCCGACGCGGACGACGCGGCGCGGGGTCTTCGCCGCCGGCGCGGCGACCGGGCCGAAGGACATCGTGGACACGGTGGTGGAGGCGAGCGCCGCCGCGGCGGAGGTCGAGGCGTGGCTCCTGGAGAGCGGGTGGCGGGCATGAGCGAGAAGAAGCGGCCGCGCGTCGGCGTGTACGTGTGCCACTGCGGAGGCAACATTTCGGACGTCGTCGACGTGAAGAAGGTCGCGGAGGCGCTGTCGAGCCGCGGCGAGGTGAGCGTCTCCCGCGAGTACGCCTTCATGTGCTCCGACGCCGGCCAGAAGCTGATCACGGAGGACCTCGAAGCCGGCCGCATCGATCGGGCCGTCGTCGCGGCCTGCTCGCCGGCGCTGCACGAGCTGACCTTCCGCAAGGTGCTCGAGCGATCGTCGAAGAACCCTTTCCTGTTCGAGCACGTGAACATTCGGGAGCAGGCGAGCTGGGTCCACAAGGGGGAGCCCGCCCAGGCGACGCGGAAGGCGATCCGGCTCGCAAAGGCGGGCGTCGCCAAGGTCGCGCTCCAGGAGCCGCTCGATCCCATCCGCGTGACCGCGACGCACCGGGCGCTGGTCGTCGGCGGCGGGCCGTCCGGGCTGGCCTCCGCTCTCGCGCTGGGCCGAGCGGGGATCGACGTCACGCTGGTGGAGCGCGGTCCGGCGCTCGGCGGCCGGCTCGCGGAGCTCGGCGCGGTCTACCCGGAGCGCCGCGAGGCGAGCGATCTCGTCGCGCGGCTCGCCGACGCCGTGGCCACGGACCCGCACATCCGCGTCGCGCTCGAGACCGAGGTCCAGAGCGTCGGCGGCTACGTGGGCCGGTTCGAGGCCGCGCTCTCGAACGGCGAGCGCGTGGCGGCCGGGGCCCTGATCCTCGCCACCGGCGCCGACAGCTACGCGCCCGCAAAAGGGGAGCTCGGATACGGCGAGCCCGGGGTCGTGACGCTCCCGGAGCTCACCCGCGCCCTCGCGGAGACGGCCGGCGACGGGCGGGCGCTGCGGGTGGCCGGGCGCGAGGTGCGCAGCGTCGCGTTCATCCACTGCGTGGGGAGCCGCCAGGTCGAGGGACGGCACCCGGCGCAGCCCGACGGCAAGGTGAACGACTACTGCTCCAGGATCTGCTGCACGGCGGCGCTGCACGCGGCCGACGAGATCGCCCGGCGCTTCCCGGGGGTCCGGATCCTCGACGTCTACCGCGACATCCGGACGTACGGCCGCGGCCACGAGGCGATCTACGAGCGCGTCTCCCGTGCCGGGGCGCTGTTCTTCAGGCTCGCCGACGACGGGGATCCGACGATCGAGGCGGGCCGCGTCACCCTGCGCGACGTCCTCACCTGGAACGAGGAGGTCTCCTTCGCCGCCGATCTCGTGGTGCTGGTCACCGGCGTCGTCGCCCGCCCCATCCCGGCGCTCGTCGAGTCGCTCAAGCTCCCCCGCGGCGCGGATCGCTTCCTGCAGGAGGCGCACCCGAAGCTCCGGCCGGTCGAGATCCTGACCGCCGGGATCTTCCTCGCCGGGGCGTGCCAGGCGCCCATGGACCTCGTGGAGGCGATCACCGCCGGACAAGGGGCCGCCGCGAAGGCGTCGATCCTGCTCGGCCAAGACGAGATCCTGCTCGACCCGTTCGTCGCCGTGGTCGACGAGCCGCGCTGCGACGGGTGCGAGAAGTGCATCGCCGAGTGCGCCTACACAGGCGCGATCTTCATGAACGCCCGCCGCCGCGCGGAGGTGAACCCGGCGCTCTGCAAGGGCTGCGGCGCCTGCGTGCCCGCCTGCCCGCGCCGGGCGATCGACGTCGCCGGCTGGTCGCTCGCCCAGCTCGAGGCGATGGTCGACGCCATCGTGGAGGACGCGCCATGAGCATGTCTGCGACGACGAAGGCCGCGCTCGACGCGGCGAAGGCGAAGCGGGGGCCGACCCCGGCCGCGCTCCTCGAGCGGCAGAAGGAGACGACGCGGCTGCACCGGCGGATCCTCGAGGCGCTCGCAGAGGAGCGGACCGTGCCCGAGCTCGCGGAGGCGACCGGGATCGACGCCGCGGAGCTGATGTTCCACGTCAACGCCCTGCGCAAGTACGGCAAGGTGGAGGACGCCGGCAAGCGCGGCGACTACCTCACCTACCGGCGCAAGTGAGGTCCGCGATGCCGATCGAGGTGAAAACCGGGCTCATCGACGAGGCGTCGCGCTACGGCGCCTTCGACATCCGGGCGTGCTTCAACTGCGGCAACTGCACCGCGGTCTGCCCGCTCTCGGAGGAAGGGGCGTCGTTCCCCCGGCGGATGATCCGCCTGGGCCAGCTCGGCGCGAAGGACGCCGTCCTCCGGGCGCCGGAGCCGTGGCTCTGCTACTACTGCGGCGAGTGCTCCGAGACCTGCCCGCGGGAGGCCGAGCCCGGCGAGTACATGGCCTCGCTCCGCAGGCTCCAGATCGCGAGCCTCGATCCGACCGGCGTCGCGGGGCTCCAGTACCGCTCGCCCGCGATCGGGATCCTCCTGTCGATCGTCGTCGCGCTCGGCCTGGGCGCCCTCCTCGTCACCCGCCCGTCGGACGCGGGCGCCTTCCCGCGCTGGGCGTTCGGCGCGCTCGTCCCCTACGAGGCGGTGCACCTCGTCGGCCTCTTCGTGAGCGTCGCCCTGGGGGGGCTCATGCTCGTCGCCGTCGCCCGGTTCGCCTCCCGGATCGGCCTCGGCCGGGCGCTCCGCGGCGGAAACGTTCGCGCCGCGCTGCGCCGCCTCGCGCCCGAGCTCACGACGATGCGCCGCCAGCGGGAGTGCCGCACCGAGAGCGCGCCCCGCCCCCCTTTCCTGCTCGAGCCGCGCGTCGTCCACCTGTTCATCATGTGGGGGTTCCTGGCGCTCGCGCTCGCGACGGCGCTCGACTTCCTGTTCGTCTACGGGCTGGGCATGGAGATGTTCCTCCCGGCGCGGATCGTCGGGACGATCGGCGGCATCGCGATGCTCGCGGGCGTCGCGCTCGCCGTCGCCAAGCGCGCCAGCGGCAGGGAGAAGGCCTCGCGTCACACCCGCTTCGCCGACGGCTGGCTCCTGTTCTACCTGCTCGTGCTCGCGGTGACGGGCTTCTGGCTCGAGATCGTCGTCACGCTCGGCGTCCGCGGGGAGATCCACGACGCCGTCTTGCTGGTCCACGCCGTGATGGCGATGGAGCTCGTCCTGTTCGTGGGAGTGACCAAGCTGGCGCACGCCGTGTACCGGCCGCTGGCGCTGTTCGCGCACTTCGCGCGACAACCGGAAGGAGACGCATGAGCAACGACCTGGAGGCGCGCGTCAAGGAGCTCGAGGAGACGGTCGCGACGCTCAAGGCGAACGCGCCGGAGGACAAGCTGTCGATGGTCGTGATGAGCGGCGATCTCGACCACCTCCTCGCCGCGTTCATCATCGCCACGGGCGCGTCGGCGATGTTCGAGAAGGTGACCATGTTCTTCACGTTCTGGGCCACGCCGGCGCTCCGCGACCCCGCGAAGAAGCCGCCGCCCAAGGACTTCATGAGCCGCGTGTTCGGCTTCATGCTACCCAAGGGGTCGAAGAAGCTCGCGCTCTCGAACATGCACATGGCGGGCATGGGCACCAAGATGCTCAAGGGGCTCATGAAGAAGAAGAACGTGCTCAGCCTCGAGGAGCTCATCGCGCGCGCCGCGGACGCCGGCGTGCAGATCTACGTCTGCGAGATGAGCATGGCCCTCATGGGGTTCGCGAAGGAGGAGCTGATCGACTACCCGAACCTCAAGCTCGCCGGCGTCGCCACCTTCCTCGGCGAGGCGGGGGCGAGCAAGAGCACGCTGTTCATCTGACGTCCGCGCCCAGGAGCGCCACCCCCGCCTTGATCGCGAGCACCACGAGCGCGCCGATCGCCGCGGTGGTCGGGATCGTGAGCACCCACGCCCAGACGATGCTCCGCGCGAGCATCCAGCGCACCGCCGAGGGCCGCTTCGCCGCGCCGACGCCCATGATCGACGAGGAGATCACGTGGGTCGTGCTGACCGGCGCGCCGATCGCGGAGGCCGCGGCGATCACGACCGCGGCGCCGGTCTCGGCGGCGAAGCCGTTGATCGGCTGGAGCCGGATCATGTTGAGGCCCATCGTCTTGATGATCCGCCAGCCGCCCGCGGCGGTGCCGAACGCCATCGACACGGCGCACGCGATCATCACCCAGACCGGGACCTCGGCGGAGGCCGGGAGGATCCCGGATCCGATGAGCGCGAAGGTGATGATGCCCATCGACTTCTGCGCGTCGTTCATGCCGTGCGTGTAGGACACGAACGCGGCGGAGACGATCTGCAGCTTGGAGAACCAGCGATTCACGAACTGCGGCGAGGCCCACGAGAGCGCGAGGAAGAGGAGCTTCATGAAGAGGAAGCCGAGCAGGAGCCCGACGACCGGCGACGTGACGAGCGGCACGACGACCTTCTCGAGCACCCCGTGCCACTTCACGATGCCGAGGCTCGCGGTGAACGCGATCGACGAGCCGAGCAGCCCCCCGATGAGCGCGTGCGAGGAGCTCGACGGGATGCCGAAGTACCAGGTGATCAGGTTCCACGCGATCGCCGCGACGAGGGTGGCGATCACGACGTACTCGGGCACCATCGCCGCGTCGATGAGGCCGCTCGAGATCGTCTTGGCCACGCTGTGGCTCATGAGCGCGCCCAGGAAGTTCAGCCCCGCCGCCATCAGGATCGCCTGCCGCGGCGAGAGCACGCGGGTCGAGACCGACGTGGCGATCGAGTTCGCGGTGTCGTGGAACCCGTTGATGAAGTCGAACGCCAGCGCGAGGACGACGACCGTCGCGAGGATCGCGAGCGTGCCGGGATCAGGCATGCTTCACCACGACCCCGAGGATGATGTTCGCCACGTGCTCGCACGCGTCGAGGGCGCTCTCCAGGTTCTCGTACACGTCCCGCCACTTCAGCACCTCGAGCGGATCCTTCTCCTGCGTGAACAGGGCGTGCACGGCGCGCCTGTGCAGCTGGTCGCCCTCGTTCTCGAGCCTGTTGATCTCGATCACGAGCGGCTTGAGCTCCTTGCTCTTCTTGAAGTTCTTCATCTCCTTCGTCAGCGCGTGCAGCGCGGCCGTGGCCTCGACGATCAGCTTCACGAACGCCTTGGCGTCGTCTCGTACCGTCTGCACGTCGAACATGGAGAACAGGTGCGCGGTCGACTCGATGCAGTCCGTGATGTCGTCGAGCTCCTTGGAGATGACGAACAGGTCCTCGCGGTCGATGGGCGTGATGAACGACCTGTTGAGCCGGTCCATCATGGCATGGACCTGCAGGTCGCCCTCGTGCTCCTTCTCCTCGAGCGCCTTGATCGAGGCGTCGGGGTCGTCGAAGCGCAGCACGAGCTCCTGCAGGATCACGGCCGACTCGCTGGCGATCTCCGACGCGGACTCGAACACGTCGAAGAACCCCATTTCGCGTTTGGTCATGCGGAACATCGCGGGCACCTCCTTTTCCTGGGGTGATCCTGCGGCCCGAATGTTAGGGTATTGTTAGCCGTGCGCGATCAGTGGCGGGCGATCCGCCCGGTCGTCAGGTAGATCACGTCCTGGGCGATGTTCGTCGCGAGATCGGCGACGCGCTCGAGGCACCGCGAGAGGCCGATGTGGTTCGTGTAGACCGGGGTCAGCTCCGGGCGCCGCATGATCTCGCGCTCCACGGCGCGGTACATGTTCCTGTTGATCTCGTCGATCTCGTCGTCCGCGGCGCACACGCGCGTGGCGAGCTCGGCGTCCTGGGAGACGAGCGCGTCGAGGCTCTGCTTGAGCATGGCCTGCGCCTTGCGCGCCATGACCGGGAAGTCGAACACGAGCTCGGCCGCCGGCCGATCCTCGATCAGGAGGACGTGCTCTGCGAGCGACGCCGCGTGGTCCCCGATCCGCTCGAGGTCGTTGTTCACCTTGAGCACCGCGACGATGAACCGGAGATCGATCGCCACCGGCTGGTGCAACGCGAGCAGCTTCAGGCACTCCTCCTCCACGTCGACCTCCATGTGATCGATGGCGGTGTCCCCGTCGATCACCTCCCTCGCCGCCTCGACGTCGCGCGTCTCCACGGCCGCGATCGCCCGGGCGAGGCTGCGCTCCACCTGTCCGCCGAGCGCGAGCAGCTTCTCCTTGAGCTTGTCGATCTCCCGCGCGAGCAACGAGTCCCGCATCATGTCGCGCACCTCCTCTCAGCCGAACCGGCCGGTGATGTAGTCCTCGGTCTGCTTGTTCCTCGGGTTCGTGAACAGCCGCCGCGTCGTGTCGGTCTCGACGATCCGCCCCTTGTAGAAGAACGCCGTGTAGTCGGAGATGCGCGCCGCCTGCTGCATGTTGTGCGTCACGATGACGACCGTGTAGCGGCCCTTGAACGACTCCACCAGCTCCTCGATGCGCGCCGTGGCCACGGGATCGATCGCGGAGGTCGGCTCGTCCATCAGGAGCACCTCGGGCTCGACCGCGATCGCCCGCGCGATGCACAGGCGCTGCTGCTGCCCGCCGGACAGCGCGACCCCGGGCTTGCCGAGGGCGTCCTTGACCTCCTCCCAGAGCGCGGCCCGCTTGAGGGCGTCCTCGACCCGGCCCTCGAGCTCGGACCTCGCCGGGCTGTAGTGGAGCCTCAGGCCGTACGCGACGTTCTCGAAGACGGTCATCGGGAACGGCGTGGGCTTCTGGAAGATCATCCCGACCCGCCGCCGCAGCTCGATGACGTCGACCTTGGGGTCGAGGACGTCGACCCCGTCGAGGAGCACGGCCCCGTTCGCGCGCTGGTCGCGGTACAGCTCGAAGATCCGATTGTACACGCGGATGTGCGTCGACTTGCCGCACCCAGAGGGGCCGATGATCGCGGTCACCTTGCCCTCGGCGATCGCGAGGTCGTTCTCGTAGAGCGCCTGCTGGCCGCCGTAGAAGAAGCTCAGGGACCGCGTGCGGATCTTCGCCTTCACGTCGACGAGGGCGATCGTGTCCTGGTCCCGCGCGGTGACGATCGGGGCGCGCACGGCGACGAGCGGCGCCGGAGCGGGGGTCATGATCTCGGCGAGTGCGACCGTCATCTCTTCTTCTCCTTGAAAACGAAGCGCGCGAGCAGCGTCGTGCCGAGCACCGCGGCCATGATGAGCAGCGAGGCGCCCCACGCGGCGCGCTGCCAGTCCTCGTAAGGGGACATCGCATAATTGAAGATCGTCACCGTCAGGTTGCCCATCGGCTCCATGAGCGACGAGGGCCAGTAGACGCTGTTGAGCGCGGTGAACAGGAGCGGCGCGGTCTCGCCGCTCACCCGGGCGATCGCGAGCAGCACGCCGGTGACGAGGCCGGCCTTGGCCGCCCGGAAAACGATGGCGAACGTCACGCGCCACCGTGGTGCTCCCAGCGCGAGCGCCGCCTCGCGCAGCGAGCTCGGGACGAGCGACAGCATGTCGTCCGCCGTGCGCGCCACCACCGGCAGCATGATGATCGCGAGCGCCACGGCGCCCGCGAAGCCGGAGAACCGACCGAACGGGAGCACGAGCAGCGTGTAGACGAAGAGGCCGACGATGATCGACGGGAGCCCCATCATCGCGTTCACGACGAACCGGACGGCCGCGGCGCGCTTCGTCCCGCGCGCCACCTCGGCGAGGTAGACGCCGGCCATGATGCCGAGCGGCACGCCGATCACGGTCGCGATCGCCGTGATGATCAGGGTCCCGAGGATCGCGTTCGCGAGCCCCCCGCCCTCGGCCCCGGGCGGCGCCGGCAGCGACGTGAAGAAGGCGGCGTCGAACGCGCCGAGGCCGCGCTTGCCCACCTCGAACAGGATCCAGCCGAGGAAGAAGATGCCGAGCAGCGCGGCGGCCGAGGACAGCACCTTGACGAAGAGGTCCTGGAGCTTGCGGAACGTGTTGGGGCGCCGCTTCACAGGCCGCCTCCCGCGCGCTTCACGGTCCGCCCGATCCAGATCTGGGCACCCACCTGGATGATCACGGTGATGAGGAACAGCACCAGGCCGAGCTCGACGAGCGCGGACAGGTACATCGGCTCCGACGCCTCGGTGAACTCGTTGGCGAGCGTGGAGGCGATGCTGTTGCCCGCGGCGTTGAGCGACACCGAGATGTCGTGGCTGTTGCCGATGACGAACGTGACCGCCATCGTCTCGCCCACCGCGCGGCCGAGGCCGAGGAAAACGGCGCCGATAAGGCCCGAGAAGCCGTAGCGCACCGTCACCTTGCGCGTCGTCTCCCACGTCGTCGACCCCATGCCGTACGACGCTTCCTTGACGACCGGCGGCACCATGGTGAACACGTCGCGCATCACCGCGGTGACGAACGGCAGCACCATGAGCGCGAGGATGATCCCGGCGGTGAGCATGCCGATCCCCATGGGCGGCCCCTCGAAGAGCGGCAGGAAGCCGAGCGCGCCCTTGAGCGCCGGCTGCACGTGCTCGGCCATGAACGGCGCGAACACGAACAGCCCCCACATGCCGTAGATGATGCTCGGCACCGCCGCGAGCAGCTCGATCGCCGCGCCGACCGGCCTCGCGAGCCACGGCGGCGCGAGCTCGACGAGGAAGAGCGCGATGACGAGGCTCAGGGGCACGGCGAGCACGAGCGCGATGACGGTCGAGACGAGCGTGCCGTAGACGCTGCTCAGGGCGCCGAACTGCTCGGTCACCGGGCTCCAGCGGTCGGTGACCAGGAACGAGAGCCCGAACTCGCGGATGGATGGCCACGAGCTGGCGACGAGCGAGACGCCGACGCCCAAGGCGATGAGGGCGACCCCGATCCCGGCCGCTGCCGCGACGCCGCGGTAGATCCTGTCGCCCCGCCGCGATGAGGAGGCTACTGCCATACGGGCGCGCCGGCCGGCGACGCGATCTGGGTGCGCCACATCCCGCGAACGAGCTCGGCGACCGCGTCGGGCATCGGGACGTACTGGAGCTCCTTGGCCATGGGCGCGCCGTGGACGAAGCACCAGTCGAAGAACTCGAGCATCTGCTTGGCGAGCGCCGGGTCCGCCTGCTCCTTGTGGACCAGGATGAAGGAGGCGCCGGTGATGGGCCAGCTGCCCGCGCCCGGCTGTTCGGTGAGCACCATGTAGAAGCCCGGTGCGCTCTTCCAGCCCGCGCTCTCGGCCGCGGCCTGGAACGACTCGATCGTCGGCGCGACGAAGTGCCCGTCCTTGTTCTTGAGCTGGACGTGGGCCATGGCGTTCTGCAGCGCGTAGGCGAACTCGACGTAGCCGATGGAGCCGTTCACGCGTTGGACGTACGCGGCGACGCCCTCGTTGCCCTTGCCGCCGATGCCGATCGGCCACTCCACCGCCTTGCCGGTGCCGACCTTCTCGTGCCACTCGGGCGACACCTTGTCGAGGTAGTTGGTGAAGATCCACGTCGTGCCCGACCCGTCCGCCCGGTGCACCACCGAGATCTCGGTGTCCGGGAGCTTCACGTCCGGGTTGAGCTCCTGGATCTTCTTGTCGTTCCACTTCTGGATCTTGCCGAGGAACACGTCCGCCAGGGCTGCCGGGTCGAGCTTGAGCTGGCCCGCGGCAACGCCGTCGATGCTGACGACCGGCACCACCCCGCCCATCACGAGCGGGAACTGCACGAGACCCGCCTCGTCGAGCTCGTCCGCGGTGAGCGGCGCGTCCGAGGCGCCGAAGTCCACGGTCTTGGCCTTGATCTGGGAGATGCCGCCGCCCGAGCCGATCGACTGGTAGTTGAGCTTGAGGCCGGTGACCTTGTTGTACGCGTCCGCCCACTTCGCGTAGATCGGGTACGGGAACGTCGCGCCCGCGCCGTTCAGCATGACGCCCTTCCTGGCCTCCGCCGCGGCGGTCGCCGTCTCCGCGGCCCTGTCGGCGTCGGACTTCGGCCCTTCGAGCTTCGCCTTCGGCGGGGTCTGCTCGCTGCACGCGGCGAGGGCGAGCGAGGCGATCATCGCGGCCGCGAGAGTCGACGTAGTCTTCCTGTTCATTGAGTGTTCTCCTTCATTTCTCATGCCTCAAGCGTAGAGGCGGTATGTGACATCCGTGTGACGGGATCGCGACAAGGCGGTTAGAACGCCAGCCCGAGCTGCGTGCGCAGGACGACGTCGTCGAGATCGCCCGCCGGATCCTGCCGGAGCACCGAGCCGGCCTCGGTCTGCCACTTCAGGTTGTGCTTGAAGAAGTAGATCGCGAGGCCGCCGAGGATCTCCTGGGTGTTGTTGTCGTCGCCCTCGAGGTCCACGAGGGCGTAGCGGATCACCGGCTCGACGCGCCCGGCGATGACGTAGCCCGCCTGCGCGTGGAGGCCCCACGCCGCGTACCTCTGGTCGGCGAAGCCGTCGCCGTCCTGCGCGGACGCGACGTACAGCGCGCCGTCGAGCGAGAAGCCGCGTACCTTCATGATGAAGTCGAGCTCGCCACGCGTGGCGGCGGTCTGCTCGTCGGCGGCGTCGAAGTCGGCCTGCACGCTGGCGGCCATGCCGAGCCGGAAGGGTCCGCCCTCGAGATCCGCCTCGCTGTAGCCCTTGATCTTGCCGGTGTTGAACCCGATGCGCGCCACGAGCGCCGGGCGGAGCCGGTCCGGCACGTTCGTCGGCTTCGCCTTCGTCGAGACGTCGCCTTCGACGGTGATGTTTCCGTCCTCGTCGGCCGCGCCCGTGCCCTCGAACCCGCCGTCGAACCACGGCTTGTCCCCGGCGCCGTTGAACACGCCGAGCGCCCACTCGAGCTTGGGCGACTTCTCGTAGTTGTTGTGGAACGCGATACCCAGATCGCGGCCGGCGCCGAACGCCTTGTCCGTGATCGCCCGATCCACGAGGTGGAAGCTGCCGCTCGAGGTGATCTGCTGGCGCGAGAACGGCCGCTCCCACTGCCCGACCCTCAAGTGCAGGACGTCCGGGACGAGCCCGAAGTCGCCGTACGCCGAGATGAGCGCCGGGTAGCCCTTGTTTCCGAAGTCGGGCTGGACGTTGTAGGCGACGCGCTCCGAGAAGACGTGTCCCGAGAGCTTGAGCCGCGCCTGCGGGATGCTGAACTGGTACGAGTCCTCGTTCGAGGTCGCGGCGACGTCCTCGCCGGCGTCGTCCGTCTGGTGCGACTCGACGCGCTCGAACGCGAGGCGCCCCTGGACGCGGGCGCCTATCACGAGCCGGAAAAGCCCCTTCTCGTCCCGGAGGAAGAACCCCTTGTCGTAGCCGACGAGCGGCTCCGCCGCCTCCTGCGATCTCGCCACACCGGCCGCCCCGACGAGCGCCAGCATGCACGCGACGGCTGGTGCCGCTCCCATGATTCTCTGCAGATGCGATTTCATGTGCCTTCTCCTTCTCGGTCACGCACCGCGTCACCGTGTGGTTGCAGGCACATTTCTATCGAGCGGGTGTGTCGCCCGGGTGGGCGGAGGGCAACGAGTTGGTGACAGCTACTCCGCGGTCGACGCGGGCAGCGAGATCCAGAACACCGAGCCGCGGCCGTCGGCCGGGCGCATGCCGACCGCCCCGCCCATCGCGCCGGCGAGGTGCTTCACGATCGCGAGCCCGAGCCCGGTGCCGCCCATCTCGCGCGAGCGGCCGGTGTCCACCCGGTAGAACCGCTCGAACAGGCGCTCGCGGTGCTTCGGCGCGACGCCGGGCCCGTCATCGGCGACCTCGAGGACGATGCGCCCGTCCCGCGCCGAGCCCCGCAGCGCGACGTGACCGTCGGGCTGGGTGTACTTGACCGCGTTGTCGACGAGGTTGAACAATACTTGGTCGAGCGCCCGCGAATCGCACAGGACCCGCAGATCACCCGCCGGGTCGACGCGGATCGCGATCCGCTTCTCCGCGGCCGGGGTCTCGAGCGCCGACATCGCCCGGCGTAGCGCCTGGTCGACCGGCACGGGCTCCGGGCGGAGCTCGTACTTCCCCTCCTCGATGCGCGAGATGTCCAGCAGATCGGAGATCAGGCTCGCGAGCCGGTCCGCGTGGGTCGCGATCGAGGCGAGGAAGCGCCGCGACGCCTCCGCGTCGTCGAGCGCCCCGTCGAGCAGCGTCTCGGCGTTGGCCTTGATGATGCTCACCGGCGTGCGCAGCTCGTGGGAGACGTTGGAGACGAAGTCCCGGCGCACGCGCTCGAGGCGCCGCAGCTCCGTGACATCGAGCAGCACGATCACGTAGTCGCCGGCCTCCCGGCGCCTGGCGCTGGCGAGCACCCGGCGCGGCGCGACCGGCCCCAGGTCGAACTCGCTCGCGGCCTGGCCGCCGGGGGCGACGTCGTTCAGGAGCGCGTTGAGCTCCGGCACGCGGACGAGCTCGAGGATCGTCCGGCCGAGCGGCTGCTCGGTCCCGCCTATCAGCATCACTGCCGCGCGGTTAATCAACGTCACGCGCCGGTACTTGTCGAGCGCGATGAGCGCCTCGCTCATGCCCTCGAGGATTTCCTCGAACCGCCGCCGCTCGCTCGCGAGCTCGGTGACGCGCTGCTCGAGCTGCGTCGCCAGCCGCTGGACCGACGCCGCGAGGCCTCCCAGCTCGTCGCGCCGCCCCGCCACATCGGAGCGGGCCGCGCCGTCCTGCACGTGCTCGGCGTAGTCGACGAGCGAGCGGAGCGCGCGGGAGAAGGCGTGTGACGAGGCGGCGGCCGCGACGATCGCGATCGCGAGGCCGATGAGCCCCGCGAGGGCGAGCAGCCCGTACAACGCCCGGGTCGCGTCCCGCACCTCGACGAGCGGCTTGGCGACGCGCACGGCTCCTGCGATCTCCGCCCCGCGGAACCGGGCCGCGAAGTACATGAGGTCGTGCTCGAGGGTCGTCGAGTAGCGCTCGGCCGATCCCTTTCCGTCCGCGAGCGCCCGCGCGATCTCCGGCCGATCGGCGTGGCTCTCGACCGCCTCGATCGCCCTCGCGTCGAGCTCGGAGTCCCCGATCACGCGGCCGTCCGCGAGGACGATGGTCACGCGGTTCCCGGTGGCGCGGCCGAGGGCGTCCGCGATCGGATCCGCACCCCCTACATCCGCCGTCTTCAGCTGCGACTCGAGGTGGAGCGCCGCGATCGACGCCTCGTCGTCGAGCTCCTGCGCGATCCGCTCCTTCAGGCTGCGCGAGAGCCCGGCTGGCAGGATGAGCGCCCCGGCTGCGACGACGAGGAGGATGGCCCCGACGAGAAGGAGGAACAGCTTGCCGCGCAGGCCGAGCCGCACCTAGGGCTCCTCGCCCGGAGAAGACTTGAACCTGTACCCCACGCCGCGCACGGTCTCCACGTAGTCGCCCGCGGCCCCGAGCTTCTCGCGCAGCCGCTTGACGTGCGTGTCCACGGTTCGGGTCGTGACGTCGGCGTGGATGTCCCAGACGTCGGCGAGCAGCGCGTCGCGCGTCTGCACCCTGCCCTTGCGATCGAGGAACGCCGTGAGCAGCCGGAACTCGAGGGCGGTCAGGGTCACCTCCGCCTTGTCCACCCACGCGCGGTGCGCGGCCCTGTCCACGCGCAGCGCGCCGAAGACGCCGTCGCTCGGCATCTGCTCCCCAACCGCGCCGCGGCGCAGGAGCGCCTTGACGCGCAGCATGAGCTCTCGGACGCTGAACGGCTTCGTGACGTAGTCGTCCGCGCCGACCTCGAACCCGCGGATCCGATCGCTCTCCTCGCCCTTGGCCGTGAGCATGAGCACCGGCACGCCCCGCGTGCGCTCGTCGGCCCGGAGCTGCCGGCAGACGTCGATGCCGGAGATGTCGGGGAGCATGATGTCGAGGATGACGAGATCCGGGGGCGAGTCCTCGGACGCCAGGCGGACTCCCTCGGCCCCGGTCCCGGCCGCCAGCACCGCGTACCCCTCCTTCTTGAGGTTGTACTGGAGCACGCCGACGAGGTCGGCTTCGTCTTCCACCACGAGCACCTTGGCGCGCATGACTTCCTTATATCTCAATCGCGCGGGATCGTCTCCCGCGCGAACCCCTCGATGACGCTCGTAAGCGCCGCAGCCTCCGGTCGAGGGCCGGTCGCGAGCCCGAGCGCGACGACGGCGACGAACGCGGCCGTCGCCAGCGCCGAAACGACGAGGACCAGGCGATTGGGCATCATGTCGGCACCTCCTGTCATGAAGGTGCGATCGCGCCGTGTTCGGCGGGTGACCGCCGTGTGACGATTGTGTGACAGGTTCCCTGGCGGTCGGCGGTCCCGGCCCGTGCTCAGCCGATGCCGAGCAGCGCGGCGACGCCCTTGATCGCGAGGACGACGAGCGCGCCCATGAGCGCCGTGACCGGGATCGTGATGACCCACGCCCAGACGATGTTCGTCGCGACCATCCAGCGCACGGCCTTGAAGCGCTTGGCGGCGCCGACGCCCATGATCGCCGTGGAGGTGATGTGCGTCGTGCTCACCGGCGCGCCGATGAACGAGGCCGCGGCGATGGTCGCCGCCGCGGTGGTCTGCGCCGCGAAGCCGTGGATCGGCTGGAGCTTGATCATGCTCACGCCCATGGTCTTGATGATCCGCCACCCGCCGCAGGCCGTCCCGAGCGCCATCGCCAGGGCGCACAGCAGCATGACCCACACCGGCACCGGCGCGCTCGAGGGCAGGAGCCCCGCGCCGATCATCGCAAAGGTGATGATCCCCATCGACTTCTGCGCGTCGTTGGTCCCGTGGAAGAACGCCATGAACGCGGCCGATACGATCTGCAGCTTGGAGAACCACCTATTCACGAACTGCGGCGACGCCCGTTTGAGCGCGAGGTACAGGATCTTCATGACGAGGAACCCGAGCAGGAAGCCGACGACGGGCGAGGTGACGAGCGGGATGAGCACCTTCTCCACGACCCCGTCCCACTGCACGACGTCAAACCCCGCGGTAAACGCGATGGACGCGCCGATCAGGCCGCCGATGAGCGCGTGCGAGGAGCTCGACGGGATGCCGAAGTACCAGGTGATGAGGTTCCACGCGATCGCCGCGACGAGCGTCGCGATGACCACGTACTCCGGGATCATCGCCGTGTGGACGAGCCCGCTCGAGATCGTCTTGGCCACGTTGTGGCTGATGAGCGCGCCCGTGAAGTTCAGGACGGCGGCCATGACGATCGCCTGGCGCGGCGTCATCACGCGCGTCGACACCGTCGTGGCGATCGAGATCGCCGTGTCGTGGAAGCCGTTGATGAAGTCGAACGCCAGCGCGAACACGACCACGGCCCCCAGCAGGGCGAGGGTCGAGGCGTCAGGCATGCTTCATCACCACGCCGAGGATGATGTTCGCCACGTGCTCGCACGCGTCGAGGGCGCTCTCCAGGTTCTCGTACACGTCCCGCCACTTCATGACCTCGAGCGCGTCCTTCTCCTGCGTGAACAGGGCGTGCACGGCGCGGCGGTGCAGCTGATCGCCCTCGTTCTCGAGCCTGTTGACCTCGATCACCTTGGGCTTGAGCGCCTTGCTCTTCTTGAAGTTCTTCATCTCCTTGGTCACGGCGTGCACCTCGGCCGTGGCCGCGACGATCAGCTTCACGAACTGCTTCGCCTCCTCGCGAATCGTCCGCACGTCGAACATCGTGAACATGTGCGCGGTCGACTCGATGGCGTCCGTGATGTTGTCCAGATCCTTGGAGATCGCGAAGAGATCCTCGCGGTCGATGGGAGTGATGAAGGACTTGTTGAGCCGGTCCATCATCACGTGCACCTGCAGGTCGCCCTCGTGCTCCTTGCCCTCGAGCGCCTTGATCTTGGCGTCCTGATCCTCGTAGTGGAGCACGAGGTCCTGCAGGATCACGGCCGACTGGTAGGCGATCTCCGACGCCGCCTCGAACACGTCGAAGAACGTCATCTCCCTCTGGGTCATGCGGAACATGGTCGGCCTCCTCGGGTGACGGACAGCCCATCCTAGTGTGTCTTTTGTGTGACGACCACGTGAATTTTGAGTGAATTTTGAGTGACTATTTTCCAGAAACTTGGCCGTGCCGGCCGTGTGACTATCGGGGTTTTCGGCCAGGGTGAAGATTCACCATGGCGCTCGTCGCGCACGCACGTCGGCGATCTTCTCGACGCGCAGATCGCGGTAGCTCTCCGCGAACTCCGCGAGCACCGGGCTCTTGCAGCACTGCTTCCTCCAATCGAAGACGGCCTCGATCATGCCCAACCCGCACGCCTGCGAGATGGCGGAGTCCCGGAGGCTCCTCCTCTGCGCGGCGTTCGGCCGGGTGCCCGTCGACTCGTACCCGACGAAGTAGTTGGCCGCCGACGAGATCCTCCCGGTCAGCTTGTCGTGCTCGAGCAAGAGCTCCTCCGCCGCGCGCGGGTGCGTCTCGCAGAGCAGCAGCGCTCCGAGCGCGGCCGGAACGGTCTGGACTGCGAAGGCGAGGAAATCGGCGTAGGCCCGCACGAAGGTGGGGAGGTTGAACCCGTGGCCGCCCTTGTCGTGGTACCGCTGCTCGTTCGCGCGCGCCGCCGCGAGCATCCCGGCGGGCGGCATCGCGATGAACGGCGTGACGCCGAGCGACATCCTCGACGGGAACGACATCCGCCCGGACTCGCCGAGCCGGATCGCCCGATGGTCCTCGCAGGAGATCGCGACGCCGAGGCCGACGCCCCCGGTGCTCTTCCCCGGCAGCAGGTACCGTACGCCCATGGAATCGTACGACACCAGCCGGGCCTCGCCCTCGAACCGGACCGGCGCGTCGGCCGGCGGCAGGTCGCGCATGTAGAAAGTGGCGTTACCCGAGGTGCCGCGCACCTTCGACTCGACCGCCTTTGCTGTTGCGAGGACGTTGTCGATCTCCGGCGGGCCGATGCCCAGCTCGGCCAGCTCGGGCTGCAGGATGGCCTTGGTCCCGAGCATCACCTTCTTGAACGCGACGGCGACGGCGGTGCGGGCGTTCTCGATCTCGGACAGGACCTCGGTGAACGGCGCGGCCCGAACACCGCCGGGCTCGGCGCCGTCGACGCTCGGTTCATCCAGCTGCATGAGGTTTCGGGACGAAGAACGCGCGCCGCGCGCCGAGCCGGGCAGAGGAGTCCGGCGACTCGTCTCACCCTTGTTGGTCAGCCGCGCGTACAGGTTCACGTCGCTGGAGCTGGTGCCGTTCCCTGAGCTCATGCTCCCCCCCGAATGCGGTGGAGTCTGCCTCGGAGCCGGAGCCGCCGCAACCCTTTTACGGGCAATGCGCTGCGCGCTGCGCCGCCCGCGCTATGCATCGGCGATTAATCATCAGAGGAGGCGAGGGACTACTTTCCCTTCTTCCCCCCGAGCACCTCGCCGAGCTTGCGGCCCACGCCCACGACGATGCGATCGCGGCGCTCCTCCCCTGTGAGCCTGCGGAGCTTCGCGTCGAGCGCGCGGAGCCTCCCGCCGTAGGAGACGCGGTGCTCCTCGTAGAACGACCGCGCCTTGTGGCCGAACGCGAGCGCCCGGTCCTTCCATCCGATCGTCTCGAACAGGTCCATGGCGCGCTCGAACCCCTCGGCGAACCGCTCCCTGCCCGCCGCGATGAACTCCTCCTCGGCCTTGACGAAGAACGCGGTGTGCCCGGGATCCGCCTTCAGCTTCTCCGTGCCCATGCTGAAGTACATCTCGCCCAGCCCGGCGTGCGCGCGCATCTCCTGGACGCCCTTCGCGAGCGCAGAGCGGAACGCAGCCTCCGCCGCCTCCCACTCCTTGAGGTCCAGACAGATCGCGCCGAGGCTGATGAACCCGTCGTAGTAGCCGGCGTCGATCGCCTTGGCGATGTTGATCTTCGCGGCCAGGAGGTTGCCGCGCCGGTGGTGGCAGCGGCTCTTCACCTTGTACGCGTCGCAGGCGAGCTCCTTGCGCCGCGCCGAGTCGAGCTCCGACGTGGGGAGCATCTGCAGGATCACGCGCCAAAGCTGGATGCAGCCGAGGAACGCGTCGTCGCGCGTCTCGGCGATCGTCTTCGCCGCCTCGTCGTCCTTCTTGCCGAGCTTGATCCCGTCGAGCGCGGTGGCGCGGGTGAAGACCGCGTCCGCCACGGCGACCAGCCGCTCGATGGCGGGCTGCTCGTCTGCGCGCTCGTGCTGGGTGTCGGTCGTCATCTTCCCTCCATGGCGCGCTCAGGCGCCCCCGAACCGGCTCGCGAGGAGCCGCGCGATCCCGTCCTTGGCGCACGATTTGCAGTAGCCGTACCGCGCGATCATCTCCGCCACGAGCCGCTCCCCGGCCGCCGTGTCCTCCGCGTCGAAGCCGCTCCCCGCCCTGCCCTCGTCGAGGACCTTGAGGGCGTGCCGCGCGGCGGCCACGACCTTCTGCCGGTGCTTCTCGAAGTACGACTCCCTGAGCTTCCTGAGCTGGCCCGGCAGCACGGCCGCGAGGAGCAGCTTCTGGCCGGGGTGCTCGATCGCCCACGCCGCGATGCGCGACATGACCCCCCGGCGGTAGTCGTCCCTCTCCGACGCCGCCACGCCGAGCGCCTCCTCGACGGTGCGCATCAGGTTCTCGTCCGCGTCCTCGTCGGCGTTGGTCGCCGGGTTGTGGATCTTCTCCCGGTTCACGAAGTGGCGGACGTGGGTCACGTACCTGTCGAGCAGCTCCTCGTGGCGGCGCTCCTCGACGAGGCCGCTCGCGCCTTGGATCTCCAGCTCGAGCTGATCGAGGAGCCGCCGCTCGGCCACCTCGACGAAGCCCAGGTGGTCGTGGTAGCCGCCGTCCTCCTTGCCGCGCTCGAGGAAGTTGTACTCGCGGGCCCGGCCGCAGAGCTGGCGCAGCTCCTCGAGCACCGCGAAGGGCGAGACGCACTCGGGCTCCTCGGACATGGACGCCGTGAGGAGCACGTGCCGGATGACGCGCGGCGACGCGCCGTACCGTCCCTCGTACTGCCACGACGACGCGTCCTCCGAGCTGATCCTCCCGATGGAGTCCACGAGCTCGGCCGCGACGTCGTCCTCCAGCCCGTCCGGCACGAGGGCCTGATCGTACAGCTCGCACTTCTCGGCCGCGGTGAGGCGGGACATCACGATCTTGAGGCTGTCCGGGTAGGCGGCCGGATCCGGCTTGTGCAGCCGCGTGAGCGCCGCGAAGTGGGCGGCGACGTCGATGGCGTGCGGAGCGACGTGCCTCGTGAAGTGCGGCTTCAGGTTCAGCTCGTAGATCGCCGCCTCGTCGGAGCGGCGCTTCATGTACGGCGCCGGGACGAGCGTAAGCCGCTCGCGGAACGACTGGTACTCGTGGTGCTCGCGGAACGCCTCGAGCATGACGTCATTCGTCGTGCCGATGAGCACCATGTTCATCTTCAGGATCATCTGGCCGATCATCAGCTCGCCGGTCTCGATGCTCGTGAGCAGGTACTTGTACGCGTCGAGCGGCCGCTTGAGCATGTCCTCGAACGACAGGATGCCGCCCGCCGCGTCGATGATCGGCCCGAACGTCTCGAAGAGGGTCATGTTCTGCAGCTCGATGGGCAGCGACCCGAGGTTGCGATCCGCCGTCACCTGGCGCTGCCCGGCGTCCACCGAGAGCTGCGGCCCGACCTGCACGAGCCCGCGGCGGTACCGTCGGGAAAGGGCCCACGGCTCGACCTGCACATGGGCGAGCACCTTCGCGAGGTCTCCCTGGTGGGTGCGCATGAGCGCGTCCGCGAC
Organism: Pseudomonadota bacterium; assembly: GCA_023229365.1. NCBI lineage: Bacteria > Pseudomonadati > Pseudomonadota > Pseudomonadota bacterium. The sequence continues at coordinate 52,444 of JALNZK010000019.1, forward strand.
CTGCCGGCACCTGTGGCAGAGCGACGCCTGGTAGAAGTAGCTCGGGATCTGGTAGCCGCGGATCCCCGCGTCCTCGAGGGCGCGCTCCATCAGCGCGACCCGCTCGCCCCGCGGCAGGAGGAGCAGCGGGTGATCGTGCACCTCGCACTCGAGCGTGGCGTCGATCTCGTCGTCCTCGAGGTGGGCGAACGTGCCGAGCGAGTCCCGCTTCAGCCGCCCCCCGAAGCCTATCGAGCTCGCGCCGGACCGGCGGGACGGGAAGATCCAGCGGAACCTGTACAGCTCGCCCTCGGGGAGGCGCGAGTAGTGCTCGGCGCCGTTGAACAGGCAGGCGACGAGCGTCGACTTGGCCGAGCCGTTCGGACCGTGCACGAGGACGAGGCGGTTGATGCCGCCGTCGCGGACCTGCGACTCGAGCGCGGAGCGCACCGCGACCTGGACCTTCTCCTGGCCGACGAGGCGCGGCCCGCCGCCCTCGAACTCCTGGTCGAAGATCCTGTAGCGCGTCACGTCACCCCACGGGTGGGTCGTCTGGACCGCGCCGAAGTAGTCGATCGCGTCGAGCACGTAGCGCGCCGCGTCCCTAAGCGCGAGCCGCGGCTTCTGCGCGAAGATGCCGAGGTACTCGGTGAAGGACATCGCCCGCCGCCGCGCGAGGTACTCGTCCCGGACGCTCTCGGAGGCCCGCGCGAAGAGATCCAGCACGCCGCCCGCCTGCCCGTTCTTCAAGTCCATCGCCCCGCCTCCCTTTCGACAGCCGGGGAAGCATATCACGTCCGGGGGTGAGTCGATCCCCGCCCTTTCCGCCTTAAGGCTCGCCCTCCCGCGGGACGTGCGGGGCGTCGAACTCCGGGGCCGCCTTCCCGAGGAGCAGCCCCGGCAGGATCGTGTTCAGCAGGGCGAAGACGATCAGTGCGCCGTACATCCGGTTCGAGAGGCCGTGCTCCTCCTTCAGGATCCCCCCGATGACGATGGTGAACACGAGGGTCGGCACGAGGGACAGGCCCACCTTCGCGCCCTGGCGGAGCGGCTCCGACAGGGCGAAGCGGCGGAACACCGCGACGATGCCGATTCGCAAGGGCACGGTGACGGCGGCCAGCGCGACCCCGATGCCGATCGACCCGGGACCGAACTGCTCCTTCTCGAAGTGGAGCCCGGCCTTGAAGAAGTAGAACGGGATGAAGAACGAGGCGAACAGCTCGACGCCGACTATCAGCCGCTCGGAGGCGACCGCCGGCAGCTTCTGGCGCAGCCGCACCGCCGTGATGCCCACCACGAAGGCGCCGACGAGGTAGTACACGCCGAGCTCGCGCGTCACGTAGGCGCACACGATCGCCATGATGAGGAGGAAGGCGAACTCGGACTTCGGGGCGAACGGGAGCACCTTCGCGACGAACACCTTGAAGATCAGGGGCAGGAGCAGCACCATCGCCGCGAGCACGGCGGTCGACACCCCGAACGACAGGACCTCGCCGGACTGCACCGCGAAGAACAGCAGGACGAGCGAGACGATCTCCGTCGAGATCGCCTTGGTCTTCACCCAGTACCGCTGGCCGGCGTCGAGCCCGAACCCGCCGAGCGAGTCCAGGATGAAGCCCGTGGACGACGTGAACACGGCGAGCGAGAAGAGGAGCGCGGCGCGCCACTCGAGCGCGAAGACGAACGAGAAGACGACCGCACCGGCGCCGAGCACGGCGGCATGGATCGCCAGGTTCCCGACGACGACCCGCGCGTTGCGCCTGAGCTCCCCGAGATCGACCTCCAAGCCGGCGAACAGGAACAGCGACACGATCCCGAGCGTCGAGAGGATCGGCACCGTCTCGTCGGTCGCGAACAGGTGGAACCCCATCCCCAACCCGGCCCCGAGCGCGACGCAGGTGATGGCGCTCGGGATCCGGAAGCGTTGCAGGATGCGGGGGACGAGGAACAGGCCGACGATGAGGATGAGGTACTGCAGCTCGTTGCCGAGTTTCATGAGCGCCTTCCCGAGGCCGCGCCCTCGGCCTCGTCGGCCGTGTCGATATCCTCGTGGATCTCCTGCTTCGGCAAGAGGATTCGACCGAGGGCGAGGCCGATGACCGCCGCCGCCGCGCTGGCCCCGAGCACGCCGACCTTGGCCGCCCCGAGCAGGGGCGAGCCCACAAAGGCGAGCTGCGCGACGAACAGCGCCATCGTGAACCCGATGCCCGCCACGAAGCCCAGGGCGACGAGGTGCCGGAAGCAGAGCCCGCGCGGCAGTGCGGCCACGCCCAGGCGGATCGCCAGCCCGGAGACGAGGAGGATTCCGAGCGGCTTGCCGATCACGAGCCCGACCCCGGTCCCGACCGCGACCGCCGTCGCGGAGGCGTCGAACGAGGCTCCGCCCAGGGCGACCCCGGCGTTCGCGAGCGCGAAGATCGGCATGACGCCGAAGGCGACCCAGGGGTGGAGCCGCGCGATCAGCCGCTCCGCCGGCGAGATCACCTCGTTCCCGTCGCCCCAGGCGCGGACCGGCGTCAGCAGGCCGACGACGACCCCCGCGATCGTCGGATGGATCCCGGCCGCGTAGAACCCGCCCCAGACGACGAGCGCCGGCGCGACGTACGCCACGCTGCGCCGCGCGCCGATCCAGCGCAGCAGGAAGATCCCGCCGACGCCGGCCGCGGCGATCAGCACCCCGGACACCGCCACACCGGACGAATAGAAGAACGCGATGACGACGATCGCGCCGAGATCGTCCACCACCGCGAGCGTCAGGAGCAGCACCCGCAGCGCGGGCGGGACCCGCTTGCCGAGGAGGGCGAGCACGCCTATCGCGAACGCGATGTCCGTGGCCATGGGAACGCCCCACCCGGAGCGGACCTCCGGGCCGCCGGCGATGGAGAGGTACACGAGCGCCGGCGCGACCATCCCCCCGAGCGCCGCCAGGAGAGGGAGCATGGCCTTGCGCCTCGAGGACAGCTCCCCGTCGTGCAGCTCGCGCCGGATCTCCATCCCGGCGACGAAGAAGAACACGGTCATCAGCCCGTCGTTGACGACCCAGACGAGCGGGCGCTCGTAGGCGGTGCCGCCGACCTTAAGGCCGAGCGGGTAGGACCAGAGGGTCTCGTAGAGCTCCGCCCAGGGCGAGTTCGCCCACGCGAAGGCGAGCGCCGCCGCCGCGATCAGGACGATGCCGCTCGCCGCCTCGATCCTGAGGAACCGCTCGAGCGGAAGCGTCGCGATCCTCGCCATGCGCAGGAGCGGCTCCCAGGACTCGGGCGGCCCCCGCCTGTCGTGCTCGTCCTTCTTCCTACGGCGCAATTCCCGCTGACCTCCGCGAAGGCTGCCGGCCCTCGTCAGTAATGGTGCCAGATGCTCGCGTGGCGCTCGGGATCCTCATGGTGCTCGCGCGCGACGAGGTCCGGCCGCGGTCACCCGCACATCTTCATCGCCGCGCCCATGAGCGCTATCAGGACGACCCCGACCACCACGGCAACGACCGGTCCGTTCCTGTGGATCCAGGCTTCCTTCTTCTTCGCCTCTTCGGTCTCCGCACTCTTCTGCCCGATTTTCCTGTCGTCGTCTCCCATCTTCCGCTCCTTCGGCGCCGCGCGCCGAGAATCCGTCGGCGGCGCTTTCGGGCGCCGGCCGCGGGGTTCACCGCCGATTCGCGCCGGGCGAGCATTCGCCCGGCCGCACGACCATCATTCGGCTAGGAGGAGCTCTTCGGAGGGCGATCGACGCCTCGCGGGAACCCTTTGCGCGGAACGTCGTCCGCCGCGACGAAGGGGGCCGCCTCGACCGGCAGCGGGAGCAGCTCGATTGCGGAGCCCGGGGCTGCCCATGTCGACGCCGCCGACGCCGTCGAGCTTCCGCTGTCGCTCCGTGCCGGCGCCAGAGGAGGCGGGCCAAAATCCGCGGTGATCGTCTGTCCCGGGAATCCAGGCTCGGCGGGAGCAATGCGGCCAGTACCCGGACACGAGAGCGCCGGGACGACGAACGTCAGAGAGAGGATGAACGGCAGCAGCACCCGCACGCGCATGACCTCACCATATCCACGGCAGGCCGGGTTGTCACGGAGAACGCGCCGTTTCATCGGGCGGCCGAGAGCAGGAGATCGCCCGCTCAGGAGCCGTGTCATCACGACCCGCCCGAACCAGCCGTGCGGCAGCGCGAGCTGGCCCGCGACCCAGCGGCCGAGAGGCGCCAGCAGCTTGAACGAGGTGCGGGTCTTCATGACGAAGCGCTCCTCATTTCTTGCCCGGATCGGCCGCTCCCCTCGCCGCCTGCCTGCAGGAGCGGGCCCGGAGGTGAGGCCCGCCGAGTCCGCACCGTGGCGACGATGGTCGACGCGAGGAACAGCGCGAACAGCGCGAGGCCGAGCGCCGTGGCGTTCATCGCCTCGGAGATCCCCTCGGCGAGCATCGCGGCGCGCTGATCGGCCGACGACGACGAAACCGAGTCGAACGCCGTCGTGAAGCCGGCGATCGTCCCGACCAGCCCGAGCAGCGGGATGACGCACGTCGCGACCCATAGGCCGACGAGCATCCTGTCGCGCCGCAGCCGAACGTGCTGCGCGATGGAGAGCGCGATCGTGGCGAGCGACATGTCGCGCCTAGCTCAGATCCACCTTCTGCGAGATCGACTTCCGCCACTTCGTGAGCCAGATGTAGAAGTTCGGCACCACGAGCAGCGTGACGAACACGCACGAGATCAGCCCGCCTATCACCACGCGGGCGAGCGGGCTCCACGACTCCGAGCCCTCGCCGAGCTCGAGCGCCATCGGCGTCATGCCGAAGGACGTCGTGAGCGCGGTCATCAGGATCGGGCGCAGCCGCACCTTCCCCGCCTCGCGGATCGCCTCGATGCGGTCCATGCCCTTCTCGACGAGCTGGTTCGCGTAGTCCACGAGCACGATCGAGTTGTTCACCACGATGCCCACGAGGATCACCCCGCCTATCAGCCCGGTGACCGAGAGCGGGATGCCCGTGGCGACGAGGGCGCCGCCGACGCCGATCACCGCGAACGGCACGGTGATGAAGATGATGAACGGCGTGAGGAACGACTCGAACTGCCCGGCCATCACCATGTAGACGAGGAAGAGCGCGGCGATGAGCGCGATCCCGAGGTACATGAACGACTCCTGCATGTCCTCGGCCGTGCCGCCCACGTGGTACTGGAACCCCTCGGGCCAGGCGTACCCCTTGAGCGCCTTCTCGATCTTCTTCGTGAACCCGGCGAGATCGCCGCCTATCGAGGTCGCGCTCACCGTGACGTAGCGCTGCTGATCCTTGCGCGAGATCTTGACCGGCCCCGACTCCTCGGTGACGCGCGCCACGCTGCGCAAAGGGAAGCTCCCCGCGAGCGGAGACGTCTGGACCATGCTCTCCAGGTTGGCCGGATCGTCGCGGAACGCGCGCGGCGAGCGGACGAGGATGTTGTAGTCGTTCCCGCCCTCCCGGTACACGGACGCGATCGTGCCCTGGTAGAAGGCCGAGAGCGATCCCGAGACGTCCGAGGTCGTGAGCCCGAGCCGCGCCAGCCGGATCCGGTCGTAGTTCACGTGGAGCTCGGGCTTCGCCTCCTCCATGCTGAACGTCACGTCGCGCGCGTCGTCGATCTTCTGTACGAGCTTCTTGACGTCCAGGCCGACGCGGCGGGCGACCTTCATGTCGTGCCCGAAGATCTCGATGGTGATGTCCGACTCGCCCGAGAAGCCCATCTCCATCGCCTTGGCCTCGATGCCCGGGATCTTCTTCAGCTCCTCGCGCAGCGCCTCCTCGATCTCCTGCTGCCCGCGCTCGCGCGCGGATCGCCGCGGCAGCTTGACCCGGAGGATGCCGGAGTGGCTGCCCTCGGAGAACAGCGCCATGAACCCCTCGCCCGTGCCGAACTGCGCCATCGTCAAAGTCGCCTCCGGCACCACGCGGCGCGCTGCCTCCTCGGCCTGCTTGCGCACCTCGTCCATGGCGCCGAGCGACGCGCCGACCTGCCCCTTGATCTCCATGACGACCATGGCGTGATCGTTCTTCGGGAACATCTCCCAGCCGGCGCTCACGACGAAGTAGATCCCGAGCGCGAACAGCGCCACGGCCGCGAGCACGGTGAGCTTGCGCCAGCGCAGCGTGACGCTCTGGATCCCGGTGTACACCCGGAGCAGCAGCCCCTTCTCGACGCTCGGGACCTTGCGCACGAACATGGAGACGCCGAGCGGGATGATCGTGAGCGCGACGATCAGCGACGCGGTGAGCGAGATGCAGATCGTGGCCGCCATGTCGCGGAACATGGCGCCCGAGAGGCCGGGCACGAACAGCACGGGCGCGAACACGACGATCGACGTGAGCGTGGACGCGGTGACGGCGGTGCCGACCTCGGTCGTGCCCTCGATCGCGGCACGCGCCGGCTTCTTGCCCATGCCGAGGTGGCGGTAGATCGCCTCGAGCACGACGATGGAGTTGTCCACGAGCATGCCCACCGCGAGCGCGAGCCCGGTCATCGAGAGGATGTTCAGCGTGAGCCCGGCCTGATCCATCACAGCGAAGCTGACCACGACCGACGCCGGGATCGCCACGCCGACGATGAGCGATGCCGCGAACGAGCGCAGGAACACGAACAGCACGATCATCGTTATGAGCACCGCGAGCATCGCGGTCTGGCTCAGGTTGCCGAGCGACTGGTTGACGATCTCGGCCTGGCTGAACAGCTCCTGGAGCTGCACGCCCTTGGGCATGGTCTTCATGATCTCGGGCATCGCCCGGTTCACGGAGCTCACGGTCTGCACCGTGTTGGCGTCCGACTGCTTGCGCAGCATGAGCATCACGGCGTCCCGCCCGTCCACCTTGATGACGCGCGTCTGCTCGTGCACCGTGTCCACGACCTCGGCCACGTCCTTGAGCAGCAAGGGCACCCCGCCCGCGGCGCCGACCACGACCTCGCGGATCTCGTCCACCGACGTGAAGGCTCCGTGCGCCTGGATCGAGAGCTCGCGCCGGCCGCTCGTGAGCCATCCTGCCGGCACCTGCATGTTCTCGCGCCGCAGCGCGCCGATGATCTGCATGGTGGAGACGCCGGCCGCCGCGAGCCGGTCCGGCATGATCCGCACCTGGATCTCGCGCGAGAGCCCGCCCTCGGTGTCGGCGGACGCCACGCCCTCGATCCGCTCGAGCAGCGGCTCGATGTCGTGCTTGCTCAGGTCCTGCAGCTTCGCCTGATCGTACGGGCCGGTGACGAGGTACATGAGCACCGGCTCCATGGACGGGTCGAACGCGAACGTGAGCGGCTCCTCGACATCCGTCGGGATCAACGACTTGTACAGATCGAGGTTCTTGCGGATGTCGATCTCCGCCTGATCGATGTCCGTGCCCCAGTTGAACTCGATGAACACGACCGACGCGCTGTGCTTGGACTCGGAGAAGACGTTCTTGACACCCTCGACCGCGGCGCACGCCTCCTCGACCGGCCGCGTGACGAGCTGCTCGATGTCCTCCGGGGAAGCGCCGTTGTACTGCGTGATGACGACGACGTACGGGAACGTGATGTCCGGCCACAGATCGAGCTTGAGCCGGACCAGGGAGAACAGCCCGAAGCCGAGCACCAGGATGAACAGCATCAGGAAGGTGACGCGCCTCCTGACGGCCAGCGATTGCAGGCTCATGCGCCGCCGTCCCGCGAAGACGAAGGAGCGGGGCGAGGGGCGACCGCGGGCGCCGGGACCGCTCCGGGCCCCGCCCCCTGATCCGTGAGCACGCGGACCGGGTCGCCGTCGACGACGAGGTGCTGCCCGGAGACGATGAGCGCCTCGCCGACCTCGAGCCCCTTGAGCACCTCGACGCGGCCCTCCTCCTCGAGCCCGAGCAGCGCGAGCCGCTCGACCGCCTTGCCGCCCTCGACGACCACGGCGCGGTACAGGCTCTTGTCGCCCTCGCGCTCGTTCGTCACGGTCAGCGCGTCCTTTGGCACCCACACGACCCCGTCGCGGCGCTCCACCTCGACGCGGACACGGGCGAGCATCCCGGGCTTGAGCGCGTGATCCGGGTTCTCGATATCGATTTCCAGCGACGCGGTCCGGCTCAACCGATCCAGCACCGGGCCGACGCGGGTCACGGCGCCGTGCACCGGCTCGCCCGGCCTGGCCGCGATCTCCACCTCGACCGCCTGCCCGAGGGCGAGGAGCGGCAGATCCGGCTCCGGCACGCGGACGACGATTTTCACGTGATCCAAATCGACGATCGTGCAGATCGGGATCTGCGGCGCCGCGATGTCCCCGACCTCCACGAACACCCTGCCGATCACGCCGGCCACCGGTGCCGTGATCACCGCGTCCCCGCGCCTCTGCCGCGCCTGCCCGAGCATCGCCTCGAACTGCCGCCCCTGGGCCTCGGCCGCCGCGACCTGGGCGTCGACCGCGAGGATCTGCGAGCTCGTGACCGCGCCCGATCCCTCGAGCCTCTTGAGCCGCGCCTGCTGATCCTTAAGCGACGCGAGCTGGGCGCGGACCGCGTCCAGGCCCGCCGCGGCCTGCTTGACCCCCTCGCCGAGCGACGAGGCGCGGACGACCGCGAGGGTCTGTCCGGCCTTGACGCGATCACCCTCCTTCGCGCTGACGGAGAGCAGGCGTTCCGGCACGAACGAGAACACGTTGATCTCGGTCTGCCCCTCGATGTCGCCGATGAAGCCGAGCCGCCGGACCAGGGCGCCGGTCTCGACGGTCGCGACCCGGACGGGCGCGATCTCCGGGCCGCCGTCGGCGTCGCCGGAGGCGCCGGAGCACCCGCAGAGGGAGAACAGGAACACTGAAACGAGCCCGGTATTAATCGATGTCCGACTCATGGCGCGCAGTTTAAGGCCAACAACGCCCTTTGGCTAGACTGCAAGAACAGACCGAAAGAGCAGCTCGAGATGCTAGAGCAGGTAGGCGATCTGATTCTCGAGGAGGTCGACGAGATCCTCCTCGCTGAACATCCACGGGACCTCGCCCATGAAGATCGTGGTCTGCGCCCCGTTGACGATGACCGCGGACTGCCCGGCGGTGTAGGACGCCTCGTACCCGAAGACCGAGGTCGCGTCGGAGGCGGCGGTCAGCTCGTGGCCGTCGGTGATGCAGTCGTCGTAGTCCGTGGCGATCGACGCCGCGATCGCGTTCGGCGCGAACGTCATCGGGTGCGTCGTGTCCCAGGCGTAGATCGACTGTGCGGCGTCGTAGTAGGTGCCGGCCGTGACGCCCATCGCCGCGACCAGTGCGTGCGACATGCTCGCAGAATACGGCGCGAAGATCAGCTTCCCGCCGCCGCTCACGTAGGTGTTCAGGGCGTCGAGCTCCGCGGTGGAGGTCCCGCTCGAGTACTCCTCGTACATCACGAGATCCCAGGTGCCTGTCCCGAGCGCAGCTATGAATTCGTCGACTGTGTCGACGTCGCCGTCGAACACGGTGACCGTGTACCCGAGGTTCTCCGCAGCGGTCTGGTAGGGAACGGTCCACGGGTTGCCGGAGCCGCATTTATTGGTGAAGATCAGCACGGACGCACAGGCCGGCGAGCCCGCGCACCCGGGGTCGTTGCAGTCGATGTAGAGATCGCCGTCCTCGTCCAGCCCGCCGGTGCAGAGCTCGCGCGGCTGGCGGCAGACGTAATCGATCTCGTTCGCGAGCAGCGGCTTCAGATCCGCCTCGTTGAACATGAACGGCACCTCGCCCTGGAAGACGGTGCGCTCGTTGTCGCCCACGACGACGGCCGCCTGGCCGACCGTCGCCGACGCCGTGTAGCCGAGCACCGCCGTCCCGCTGGTCGCGGTCAGGTAGGCGCCGTCGCTGTCGCACGGATCATAGGCGGTCGCGATCGATGTCGCCGTGATGTCGTTCGGCGTGCTCAGGATCGGGTGCGCGGTCGCCCAGGGGTAGAGGGCCACGCCGGTGTTGTAGTTGGCACCGAGGGTGACGCCGAGCGACGAGTAGAAGTTGGTGCTGAAACCGAACGCCCAGTCGGAATAGATGACGCGCCCGCCCTTGGCGACGTACTCCTCGATGATCCGGAAGTGCTCGGGGTCGCCGGAGTCGCTGTAGCGGTTGTAGATGACGAGATCCCAGCCGTACGGGTCGGCGGCGAGCTGCGCGACCATGTCGTACTCGCTGGCGACCGTCGTGTAGGTGGTGACGCCGAGGGAGTCGAGCGCCGACGCGTACGGCGCGGTCCACGGGTTGCCGGAGCCGCAGGCCTCGTCAAGGACGAGGATGTTCGCGCAGACGAAGTCGCCGTCGGCATCCGTGTCGGTGTCCGTGTCCGTGTCGGTGTCCGTGTCCGTGTCGGTGTCGGTGTCCGTGTCCGTGTCCGCGTCCGTGTCCGGGTCCG